>JBJOJC010000021.1:0-8460 GCA_046046825.1 Actinomycetota bacterium
CACGTGAGCCCAGGAGCAGCGGCTATTTCGTCTTTCGTGGCCTTCGCCGCAGGTTCACTCCTGCCCCTCCTTACTGCGACAGCAACCCCGTGGCCTGAGCTCCGAATTCCTTTCACCGTCGCGGCGGTAATTTTGAGCCTTGCCCTAACCGGTTTCGTCGCCGCGCAAATCGGCGGAGCCAAACCAATGCGCGCAATCATCAGAAATGTCTGCGTTTCGCTTTTGACCATGGGTGTTACCTATGGAATCGGAATGTTGGTTGGCGGGGGCATCACCGTTTAGCAAACTCCCAAGTAAACTGGAACGGTGAGCACAGCTAAAAAATACGACGTCGTTTTAATTGGTGGCGGCATCATGAGTGCCACCCTCGGAACCCTGTTGAAGGAACTATCCCCGAACCTCAAAATCGCTATCTTTGAGCGATTGAACGAAGTAGCTCTCGAAAGTTCAAACCCCTGGAACAACGCTGGCACCGGACATGCAGCACTCTGCGAACTCAACTACATGCCTAATCCTTTGGATCCTTCGAAGGCAATCCAGATTAACGAGCAATTCCAACTCTCTCGACAGCTTTGGTCATACCTAGTCGACAAGAAAATCCTCGGAGACCCTAAAACTTTTATCCACTCAACTCCCCACATGACCTATGTCAAGGGGGCTAAGGACGTAGCCTACCTAGAGCAACGCTTTGAAACCCTGAAGAATGAGCCTCTGTTCGCCGGCATCGAATTCTCTAAGGATCATAAACAGATCGCTAGTTGGACTCCCCTTCTTATTACCGGACGAAACGATGACGACGTTATCGCTGCCACCAAAATCGATTCCGGAACCGACGTTGACTTCGGCTCTATCACCACACAGCTCATAAAGCACCTGAAGAACGCAGGTGTTGAAGTTCACACCGGCAATGAAGTGAAGAACCTAACCAGAACATCAAACGGCTGGGCTGTAAAGCACTCCAATGGCATAGCTGAAGCTGGTTTCGTATTTGTTGGCGCTGGCGGTTACGCACTAAAGCTGCTTCAAAAGTCTGGCATCAAGGAAGCTAAGGGTTACGGAACTTTCCCCGTCTCTGGCGCATTCCTCAAGACGACCAACCCTGCCGTAGTGAAGCAACACCAAGCTAAGGTTTACAGCCAAGCAGCGGTAGGCGCTCCCCCAATGTCGGTTCCCCACCTCGACACCCGAGTTGTCAACGGCCAGGCCAGCCTGCTGTTTGGACCATACGCCGGCCTTAACTTCAAGTTCCTCAAGTTCGGCTCAATCTTCGATCTCCCACTATCGATTCGCCTCGGCAACATCATTCCTTACTTTTCGGTAGCCCTTAGTAACTTTGGGCTGATCAAGTATCTGATCACCGAAGTTACCAAGAGTAAGAAAAAGAAGTTCGAATCGCTTCAAGAGTTCGTGCCAAATGCAAACCCGGAAGACTGGGAACTAATAGAAGCTGGTCAACGAGCACAGGTAATCAAGAAAGACCCCAAGAAGGGCGGAATTCTTCAGTTCGGCACCGAAGTAGTTTCCTCAGCCGATGGCAGCATCGCTGGCCTACTGGGCGCCTCCCCTGGTGCCTCGACGGGAGCTCACATCATGCTCGAAGTTTTGAAGAAGGGTTTCCCAACTGAATTCAAGACCTGGGAAAAATCGCTAAAGAAAATGATTCCCTCTTACGGAACAGATTTGAACAAGGACGCAAAGACCGCCAAAGCATCACTTGCCTCAACGGCCAAGACTCTCAAACTGAAGGCTTAGTGCCGAAAAACGAAAAAGCCCTGACAAATGTCGGGGCTTTTTATTTTGGTGGTCGTAACTGGGATCGAAATAGAAAAACCGCGAACAAGCGGTTTTTAGTCACTGGTTCGCGGCTTCTTTGGTGGTCGTAACTGGGATCGAACCAGTGACCCCTTCCATGTCAAGGAAGTGCGCTACCGCTGCGCCATACGACCGGGTCTTGTTTCTTTTGAGGTGGAGACGGGATTTGAACCCGTGGTTTTACAGCTTTGCAGGCTGCTGCTTTGGGCCGCTCAGCCACTCCACCGTGTTACAGCAGCTGCTGTGAGCGGATGACGAGATTCGAACTCGCGACCCCAACCTTGGCAAGGTTGTGCTCTACCAACTGAGCCACATCCGCATGTTGCATCGAAACACAACTTGAAAATGCTAACCCATTTAGGCGGGTTTTGCAAACACCGCTGGGGCTTAGGGAACTACCGTGACCAGCGAGGATCGGTGCGTGAGTAGGCTGACTCGCCGTGAATCACAAGGTCGACACCCGCGATTTCGTCGGTGCTCTTCACGCGGAACCCAATGGTTTTTTGAATGACCCAGCCCAGAATATAGCTAACGACGAAGGCGTAGAGACCCACAACAGCAACGCCGATTGCTTGTTTAGCGAGTTGACTAAAGTCACCAGTTTGTAGAAGGCCTACACCGGTAAGGCCAACTTGTCCGACAAGACCGATAAACAGGGTTCCGATGATTCCACCGACCAGGTGGATACCGACGACATCTAGTGAGTCGTCGTAGCCGAGGAAGAATTTCCACTCTATAGCGGAACCGCAAACTACACCAACAGTGACACCAAGTACGAGTGACCAGAACGGGCTCAGGTAACCGCAAGAAGGGGTGATGGCAACCATTCCGGCAACTGCTCCAGAAGCCGCCCCAACGGCTGTTGGCTTGCCGTGAGCGAGCTTTTCATACCCCGCCCAAGCAATCAGACCACCGACGCCAGCGGCAAATGTGTTGATGAACGCGAGCGATGCAACGCCATCTGCAGCTAACTCGCTTCCGGCGTTAAAACCGAACCAACCAAACCACAGAATGGCGGCACCGATTAGCGTGAGAGGAATATTGTGAGGAGCGTGCATGCCCTTGCGGAAGCCGAAACGTTTACCCAGAACTAGAGCAAGCGCGAGCGCTGAAGCTCCCGACGCAACTTCAACTACCGTTCCCCCGGCGAAGTCGAGTAGACCAATGTCTTTAACCAACCATCCGCCGTCAACCACCTTGCCATCGGCCACTGTGAAGTTGAAAACCCACCCGGCTACTGGGAAGTAGACGATGGTCGCCCAAAGCCCCGCGAAGATCATCCAGGAACCAAACTTGGCGCGGTCGGCGATTGCACCGCTAATCAAAGCGACGGTGATAATGGCGAAGGTTCCTTGAAAGCCGGCAAAAGCAAGTTGGAAACCATCGGATGTTTCGTGCTCTGAAACCAGAGATCCGAGGCCAATTTGACTGATGTCGATTCCGGCGATGCCGTCGAGACCAACGAAGCTTCCGGTTCCAGCGTTCGCGAATGAGATGGCGTAGCCATAGAGGATCCACAGAATGCCGATTAGACCAATCGATCCGAAGCTCATCATCATCATGGAAACCACAGACGAAGCTCGAACTAAGCCGCCATAAAAGAAAGCAAGCCCTGGTGTCATGAATAACACCAGCGCACCGCAAATGATTAGAAACATGGTTGCGTCGTTCATAAGCTCTCTCCCTTGTCACGCCAAACGGAGGGGTCTAACAAAAGACCCCTCCGGATGGAGTGAAGCTATTTAGATATTATCCGCGGTCTGCTCCGAAGGCGTAAGCCTCTTCACCGTGAACTACGGTGTCGATGCCTGCGATTTCGTCTTCAGCCTTTACTCGGAAGCCAATGGTCTTCTCGATTGCGAAGCCGATGATTAGCGAAAGCACGAAGCTGTATCCGAGAACTGAGAACGCTCCGATTGCCTGAGCGATGAACTGGTCCCAGCCGAAGCCGAACGCAGCACCAACTCCGGTACCGAAAAGACCGATGAACAGAGTTCCCACGATTCCGCCGACAAGGTGGATTCCAACCACGTCGAGTGAGTCGTCGAAACCGAAAGCGAACTTCAGGTCAACCGCAAGTGCACAAAGGATACCGGCCACTAGACCTAGAACCATTGCCCAAAGTGGGGTTAGCGATGCACAGGCCGGGGTGATTGCAACTAGACCAGCAACAGCACCCGATGCAGCACCAATTGAGGTTGCCTTACCGTGCTTTAGCTTCTCAATTAGGATCCAACCGAGCATTGCTGCTGATGGAGCTGCCATGGTGTTGATGAATGCTAGCGATGCGATGCCGTCGGCTGCAACTTCAGAACCGGCGTTGAAACCAAACCAGCCAAACCATAGAAGTGCAGTACCAAGCAGGGTTAGTGGCACGTTGTGTGGCTGCATGATTCCCTTGCTGAAGCCGAAACGCTTTCCAAGAACGATAGCTAGAGCAAGACCAGCTGCTCCGGCGTTGATGTGAACTGCAGTACCACCGGCGAAGTCGATTGCACCGATGTCGTTCACGATCCAACCACCGTCGACTACGGTGCCATCTTCACCAAGAGTGAAGTTGAAAACCCAGTTGGCTACTGGGAAGTAGACAACAGTTGCCCAAACACCGGCGAAGACCATCCATGCACCGAACTTGGCGCGGTCGGCGATTGCACCGCTGATAAGAGCAACGGTAATGATGGCGAACGTTGCCTGGAAAGCAACGAAAGCCAAGGTTGGGTAGGCACCAGCTGGGTCGGCTGCGTCGGCAACCTGAGCGCCTAGTCCGATGTAACTGAGGTCAATACCGAACCATCCGTCGATTCCAACGAAGTCTTTGGTTCCGCCGTTTGAGAATGCGATTGCATACCCGTAGAGCACCCAGAGAACTCCGATAAGTCCGAGTGATCCGAAGCTGAGCATCATCATGCTGACAACGCTCTTGGCCTTAACCATTCCTCCGTAGAAGAATGCCAAGCCTGGGGTCATAAGTAGAACCAGCGCGGCGCTGATAAGTACGAATGCTGTATTTCCTTGATCTAGATTCATTTGTTTACCTCTCTCCTTGAAAACAAACGCACACAGCATTGGGTGCATGTAGTTAGTCAACCGAACTTAGGTTTCGGGTAAGGACACAGAAGTGTTTCGTAAATGTAAAAAGTTTTAAGAACTTAGTGCGCCGAGGCGTGAAATTGCGCGCAGGTACTTCTTGCGGTAACCGCCATCTAGGAAGTGTTGCGGAAAGATTGTGGTCAAGGCGACACCAGTGGCATGAATGGGAACCTGCAACTCATAGGCCCTGTCGACCAAACTAACAAAACGCAAAGCATCGTTTTGATCGGTCAGAGGAACCACATCGGTCAGCGCTAGTTGACGGTCACCCTCGAGAAGTTTTCCGTAAAGAGCAGGGTGAACCTGACCTAGTTTCCCTAGGAGTGTCTTGAAATCGGCAACCGCTGTTTCAGAATTCACCCAACTACGTAGTTCATCGAGTGAATAGGTAACCGCTTGGGCTGATGTTGGTCGGTGGCGGAAGTCTTCACCATCAACTCGGAGCATAAGAAATTGCTTACCGATTCCAAGAATTTCTCTCTGGAAATCGGCGGCGGCAAAGCGACCCTCCCCAAGAGCGTTCGGAGGAGTGTTTGAGGTGGCAGCAAATTTTGTTCCGCGGTCGGCTAATTCGTTTAGTAATCGAGACATGATCATGGTGTTACCGGGATCGTCTAGTTCAAACTCGTCGATGGCGATGAAACGGTACTGGCAAAGTGTGTCGAGTGCTTTTGCGAATCCAAGAGCGCCGACCAAACTGGTAAAAGCCATGAAGCTTCCGAAAAGTTTCGAACCACTGTAGGCGTGGAACATGGCAGCTAACAAGTGGGTTTTACCAACACCAAATCCGCCATCTAGGTATAGCCCCGGTGCGGTAGGAGCTTTCTTTCCGAACAACTTTTTAGGTCCGGCTCCCACAAAACTGGCTGCCTGGTCTCGCGCCTCGCTCTGCGATGGAAAATTCGCATCCGGGCGGTAATTATCAAAACTTGATGTTGCGAACTCTCTAGGTGGAATCAATTCATTGATTAATTCAGATGCAATCAATTCAGGTACGCGGGCGCAGATGTCGTCGCCTGGTAATTGTGTGACCAATTATGACCGTTCCGTTTCGATTGTGCCCCGGATGAATTAACCTTGTAGTGGGTTCCTATAAAGCCTAACGAACGGAATACAACAAATGACTCTGCCTCTAGATCCAACTGCCAAGTTTGCCGAATACGCTCACCCTGAAGTGCTGGTTTCAACCCAGTGGTTAGAAGAAAATCTAAATACCCCTGGCCTAGTTGTTGTTGAGTCCGACGAAGACGTTCTGCTCTACGAAGTTGGTCACATTCCAGGTGCTGTGAAGATCGACTGGCACACTGATCTGAACCAGCCGGTAGTTCGTGATTACCTCGACGGCGCTGCATTTGCCGCACTTGCGAATCGTTCTGGAATTAGCCGTGAGAGCACCGTCGTTATCTATGGAGACGCCAGCAACTGGTGGGCTTCTTACGCACTCTGGGTCTTCAAGCTTTTCGGCCACTCCGATGTTCGCCTTCTAGACGGCGGTCGCGAGAAGTGGATTGCTGAAGGTCGCACTTTGACCAAGGATCTCCCAGCCATTGCGCACGTTGAATACCCGGTTATTGACCGTGATGATGTTACCGACCGCGCATTCCGAGACCAGGTATTGGCTCACATTGGAAAGCCAATGGTTGATGTTCGTTCTCCTCAGGAATACAACGGTGAACGCACCCACATGCCTAACTATCCTCAGGAAGGCGCGCTGCGTGGAGGTCATATCCCAGGAGCTCAGTCGGTTCCTTGGGCCAGAGCTGCCAACGAAGACAAGACTTTCAAGAGCCGCGCCGAACTTGTGGCTATCTACCAGACCGAAAAGGGTCTAGATGTGAACGATGATGTTATCGCCTATTGCCGCATCGGTGAACGTTCCAGCCACACCTGGTTCGTTCTGAAGTATTTGCTTGGATTCAGCCGAGTACGCAACTATGACGGCTCCTGGACCGAGTGGGGCAGCCTGGTTGGCGCACCAATCGTGCTGGGCGACGAACCTGGTGTTTACTCACGCTAATGGCAACCATCGAAGCTGCTCTAAACGAACTGGGTAACGATTTTCAGGAACTAGGCGTTAGAGATCGCCTAACTCTGCTGCTTGAGATAGCCGACGAGTTGCCGGCATTGCCTGCGCGTTATGCCGATCATCCGGATCTTCTGGAGCGCGTGGAGGAATGCCAATCACCGGTTTTCCTATTCGTTGAGGTGAACGCGGGCGTGGTTGATATTTTCCTGACGGCACCTGAAGAAGCCCCCACAACTCGTGGTTTTGCAAGCATTCTTCATCAACTTTTGAACGGTCACAGCGTTGAAGAAGTTTTAGACGCTCCGGAAGACCTGCCAGATCGTTTGCATCTTCGCGAGGCTGTATCCCTGCTTCGCATCAACGGTCTACGCGGAATGCTTAACCGAATCAAACGACAGGTTCGCGAAAAGTCAGCATGAGTTGGCTAGACCGCTATCAGCCACTCGCAGGAGTACGGCTCAACATGGTCGTCAGCCCAGAAGGTTCGTTTGTTGATTCAAAAGGCTCAAGTCGAGGCATTAGCAACGAACTGGATCGCTCGCTTATTGTTCATTTACGGTCACTATCCGACGTCTATGTAACCGGTGGAAATACGGCCCGAAACGAAGCCTACAAGGTAAAAGAGAAGCCTGTTCTCGCGGTGATTACTGCCACTGATTACGAGCTACCAGGAGCAATTATGTTAACTCCCCCAGTAGGTTTTTCGGCTTATCCTTGGGTGATCGCGACGCTAACAAGCCGGGGTTTCGAGCGAATTCTCCTGGAGGTAGGACCCAGCCTTGCGAAAGAATTCCTGGCTGGAGACTTGGTTGACGAATTTTGCCTCACGTTACCTTCCGGCACTCTCGAGCTAGCGGAAAAGGTCCTAGAAGACTTCCATTCGAGTTTGAACCTTTCTTCTTCCGAGGAAATTGATGGAACGCTGTTCACCAGATGGCGGCGTGGCAACGATTCACAGGGCTAATTTCCTAATATTCTGGTGAAGTGCTTGAGTTAGAGATCGACCAGAGTGCTAATGCCGATTTTCGCTTAGCTGCCAATTCTTTGGCGCGTGCCAATATTCGCAGCGAAGTAATTGTCGATCAAATTGATGCTCCACAAAACCTGTCACGTCATGCGATCGCGTTTGCCTGCGACGTGAAGGCTATCGAAGACGATTCGTCGATCTTTCGTGGCACTGGGCGCTTCATCTTGCTTTGGGACGACGCTCCTCAGGAATCTTGGACCAACAACTACCGAGTAATTCTTTATGCAAAATCACCTCTAGAAACAGACATTGGCTTCGATGACGACTCCGCCGAGATCGCCTGGGCTTGGCTGATGACATCGCTTGAACAGCATGGCGCAACGGTTGATGTGGCTGGAGGTACGACGACTCGTGTTCTTTCAGTAGGGCATGGAACGCTGGCCGCCCAATCCCATCACGCAGAACTAGAACTTCGCGCGAGCTGGTGCCCGACTAGCGATGATCTAGCGGGTCATCTTGAAGCATGGATAGATCTCATTTGTATGATGAGTGGTCTATCGCTTCA
>JBJOJC010000022.1:0-7454 GCA_046046825.1 Actinomycetota bacterium
AAATCGTTCTCCCGACCTACACCAAGAACCTACGCCCAAAGCCTTGGCACAAGGTTCGGGTTTTGATCGGTGACCAAATTGACCTTTCCAAATTCCACGGACGTGCACTCACCACCGAAGAGCTGAAAGAAGCAACCAAGATTGTGATGAAGGCAATCACCAAGCAGGTTGAGATTCTTCGTGATGCCAAAGCGCCGAAAGAACTTTATGACCCAGCCGAGCACGGCCAAAGCCAGTTCGGCAATTTCAACAAGAACGGTAATAAGTAATGGCAAAAGTTGCAGTTATGGGAGCCGGTTCCTGGGGAACCACGTTTGCCAAAATCTTGGCTGATGCCGGAAACGATGTGGTTATCTGGGCTCGTCGCGAAGACGTCGTTGACGAAATTAACTCGCAGCACCGCAACGGCGACTACCTGCCGGGCATCCGCCTCCCAAAGTCGCTGAGTGCCACCACCGACGCCAGCTCCGCCATGAAAGGCGCCGAACAGATCTACCTAGCAGTTCCATCCCAGAGCCTTCGATCAAACTTAGAATCCTGGGGAGCCACCATCCCAGATGCCGCTATCTTGGTGAGTCTAATGAAGGGTGTTGAGAAGGAAACTGGCCTTCGCATGAGCGAGGTCATCACCGATGCCATCGGCGTTGGCGAAGATCGCATCGTGGTTGTTTCCGGCCCAAACCTAAGTTTGGAGATTGCTCAGGAGCAGCCAACCGCTTCGGTAGCTGCCAGTACCAACCCTGAAGCTGCCAACGCTGTTGCCACCGCTTCTAGCAACTCTTACTTCACCACCTTCACCAACAAAGATGTAATCGGAACCGAGTTTGGCGGAATCCTCAAAAACCTCATCGCGGTTGCGATCGGAATCGTCAACGGCGTTGGCTACGGCGAAAACACCAAGGCCTCGATCATGACCCGCGGTCTTGCCGAAATCTCTCGCTTCGCCCGTGCCTACGGCGCCAAGAAGAAGACCATGGTTGGCCTTGCCGGTCTTGGCGACCTTATTGCAACCTCAGAGTCTCCACTCAGCCGTAACCACAAGGCCGGTGAAATGCTCGGCAAGGGTTACACCCTTCGCGAAGTTACCAAGCGCCTGAGCCAAACCGCCGAAGGTTTAGCCTCGGTTGCCCCGATCTTGAAACTGGCCGCCGACAAAGACGTGAAGATGCCGATCGTTGAGCAGGTGCTCGCGGTAATGGAGGGTCGCATGGAACCTCGCGACATCGCGCCAACCCTGACCCACGAAACGGACGAACCAACCAGTGAGTAAAAAACTTCGCGTAGCTCTCGTTTTCGGTGGTCGCTCAAGTGAGCACCCGATCTCTTGCGTTACCGCCGGTGGCGTCCTGGGAGCCATCGACCGCGACAAATACGAAGTTGTTCCAATCGGCATTACCCGCGGCGGAGTCTTTGTTCCTGCAGAAGACGACCCAATGAAATGGGCACTCACCCCAAACGAACTTCCTGAAGTTATCTTCGAAGGCCAGACCATTGAGTGGCCAGCCGCCGGCACCAAAGAGCTTCGCTACACCGACCCTTCAGGCGTGGCTCACAGCCTCGGAGACATCGACGTGGTCTTCCCAGTACTTCACGGACCCTTCGGCGAAGATGGCACCATCCAGGGCTTCTTTGAACTGATTGGCATGCCCTACGTTGGCAATGGCGTTCTCGCCTCAGCAGCCGGCATGGACAAAGAATTCACCAAGGCGCTGTTTATTGCAGCCGGCGTTCCAGTAACCCCTCACGTGGTCATTCGTAAGCACGAGTGGGAGCAGAACAAGGCAGCCAAATTTCAAGAAGTTGAGCAACTCGGCGGCCTCCCGCTATTCGTCAAGCCGGCGAGAGCTGGATCATCCGTCGGGGTCTCTAAAGTCAAAGATATGCATGACTTCGACAAAGCCGTGAAGGATGCCCTAAAGGAAGACACCAAAGTTGTGGTCGAGCACGGCATCGACGGCCGCGAGGTTGAGTGCGCAGTACTTCAAGGGCGAAACGGTTCAGCCCCACGAGTCAGCCTTGCCGGCGAAATCGTGGTCACCGGTCGCGAGTTCTACGACTTCGAAGCTAAGTACCTAGACACCGGCGCTGTTGACCTCAAGATCCCAACCGAACTGGCAGCCGAACAACTCAAAGAGATGCAGGAACTTTCTGCCAAGGCATTCAACGCCCTCGGTTGCGAAGGCCTGGCCCGCGTCGACTTCTTCCTCACCAAAGATGGCTTTCTAGTCAACGAGGTAAACACCATGCCTGGCTTCACGCCGGTATCGATGTTCCCACTGGTTTGGAAAGCCTCAGGCATCGGCTACAAAGAGCTAATTACCGAGCTAATCGAATTGGCGCTCGAGCGAGACTAACCGCAGTTCGCAGTTGCGTCCTGGAACTTTAGAGTCGCACCAATCTGATCGAGAACATTCACCCCAACCGCTTTAGTTGAATCCACGATGACCTCGGATGCCGGGTTTCGTCCAAAGGTGATGAATCGGTATGAAGGCGCCTTCGAATCATCAACCAGCCAGTCGATTCCCTCTTCGGTAACGCACTTGAATTCAGAAACCTTTACCTCTGGCAGACCGCATCGGAAAATAACCGCCGCTGGTTCACCCCAAGCGGCCGTGCTCTGGGCGTCGGTTGCACGCAGAGAATAGCCGTCAACTGTATCTGGCAATCTCACCTGCAGATTGGCGCAGGTAACCGAGTTCGCTTCTTCGGCCGGCGACAGGTGCACGGTTGCCGCGCAACCGGTTAGCAACAGGGGAAGAACCACCAGGCTCAGTTTCAAAAACTTCATCAATTACAGGCTACCTTTGGTTTGTGACCAATCCTGAAACCTTAGCCAGTCTTGGCGAAAACGAAGCCCTGAAACGAACCGTTTCCCGTCTCAAAAAGAGCGAGAACACCATCGTGGGTTCCGGCGACGACGCCGCCGTGGTGAGAACATCAAACGATCAATTCGTGGTCACCACCGACACCATGATCGAAGGCAACGACTTCAAAACCGAATGGTCATCCGCGTTCGACCTCGGCTGGAAAGCTGTTGCCACCAACATCTCGGATGTGGCCGCCATGGGAGCAAAACCAACAGCGCTAGTGGTCGCCCTCGCCGTTCCCAAGGAAACCGAAATCACCTGGCTAGAACAATTCGCCGATGGCCTTCAGGCTGCCGTCAACCACTTCTGCCCTAATGCCGAAATCGTTGGGGGAGACCTAGCGCAGGCCGAACAAATCGTTATTGCAGTAACCGCTCATGGCGATCTCGAAGGCCGCGAACCAATCCTCAGAACTGGCGCCAAACCCGGCGACATCCTTGCCGTCGCTGGAACCCTCGGCCAAGCTGCCTGCGGCCTAAGCCTCCTTCAAAGCGGCAACCAAGACGCAATCTCCGCCTACGACGACTGGGTCAACATCCAGAAGCGCCCAATGCCGCCAATCCAATCGGGAATCGAAGGCACCACAGCCACCTCAATGCTCGACATCTCCGACGGCCTCGCTAAAGACGCCCACCGAATTGCCAAAGCCAGCGGCGTAAAACTTGTAATTTCAAAACAATCCCTCGACGGCTATTGCGCGAGGCTTGACGACGTTGCCGATCGCCTGGAAGTTTCCTCACTCGACTGGGTTCTGTTCGGCGGAGAAGACCACAGCCTCCTCGCCACCTTCCCTGAAGGCGCCACCATCCCACGCTCGTTCAAGCCAATAGGCAAGGTTGAAGCAGGTGAAGGTGTCTATCTTGACACTAGAGAATTGCCTGAGCGCGGTTGGGATTCGGCGATTTCCCAATAATTTCTAAACCTCTGGTCCAAAGTTTCGATTTGGTAAATTCCAGCAGGTTCGCCAATTTGTGTTCGGTTTTGCGAATACCTTTAAGAAATGAATGTAGGTGTTCGACAGTTACTTGGGCTTGTTGCCATTGTCTTGGCTACTCTTTCGATTTCTGCTACCCAGGCCACTGCTGAACCGACGACTCAGACCGTTACGATCCTCGGCGGGGTTATCGATGAGCAGCACGTTCTCGGAAGTCAAGATCCTTATACCGAAGCTTCAACCGACAATGGCGAGACTTGGAATCCTGCTTACTTGGTGGGAGAGCACCCGTGGGGGTTTGTGGAAGGGACCAATTCATGGCTCAACTGCGGACCAACCGTCTACGATTGCCTGGGTCAAACATCTCTCTACCGCTACCGGTTTTTTGTCCCGGAAAATTATTCAAACCCAACTCTGGATGCAGCGTTCATAGTTGACAACCTAGGCGTCATAAGCCTAAATGGAATAGAAATATCACCGGGACAGGTTGCGGGTAATTGGGATACAGGCGGCCCAATTGATGTGGCGGCAATGATGCGGTCAGGCTGGAACGAACTGCAGGTGACTCTGGTTGATCAGGGCGGTTTAGCTGGAATCAACTACCGACTTGTCATTTCTTTGCAATCAGAAGAAGAAGTGATTGTTGCTCCGCCTGGCTCAGAGCCCATTGAGATAAGTTACAACGCGAATGGTGGAACACTGAGCAAGTTGTTTGACCGTTACAAAATTGGCGACCCTGGATTCGATCTCCCTATTCCAGAACGTGCTGGTTGGCTGTTCATCGGCTGGTTCACGGACCCTACCCAGGGAATTCAGGTTCCGGAAGCAAATTATGTTCCAGCTTCAACTTCAACTCTTCACGCCCGTTGGGTGCGGGCACAACAAGAAGTAGTTTCGCTTGCCAACACGGGCGGCGACATGGCATCGCTGTTGATTGCTGGACTTATGATGTCGGTTCTAGGAATTTCGTTGAGGCAGCTAGCTCACAAGATTTAACGAACGGTTGCGATAGGAGCTACTGCAACTTTGCCAGCAGGCAGGTCTTTGACCACGATGGCTCCTGCGCCAACCTTGCAGTTATCGCCGATGGTGATGTCGCCGAGGATGATGCAGTTGGCTCCGAGGATCACGTTGTTGCCGATGGTTGGGTGGCGTTTTACGGCTGCGTTGACTACTCCGCCTAATGTGACTCCGTGGTACATCATTACGTCGTCGCCGATGATGGCGGTTTCGCCAATGACGACACCAACGCCGTGATCGATTACGAAGCGGCGTCCGATGGTGGCACCTGGGTGAATTTCAATTCCGGTGATGAGCTTGGCTACGTTAGCGAATACTCGGGAAAGCGTGCGCAGCTTGAGTCGCCAAATTGCGTGTGCGATTCGGTGATTCCAAATTGCGTGTAATCCGGGAGAAGTGAAGAACAGTTCGAAACTGCTCTTGGTGGCTGGGTCTCGCTCAATCCCCGCTTTGAAGTCTTCGAGGAAGTGAGCCACGTGCCATCCTTAGTTCTCTTCGAGTAGGTCCTTATAAAGGATAGTCGAAAGGTAACGCTCACCGAATGACGGAATGATGACCACGATCTTCTTGCCAGCGAATTCTGGGCGCTGCGAGATGATGTTGGCACCCCAGATTGCTGCACCAGACGAAATTCCACCGAGGATTCCCTCTTCAGCACCGAGGCGACGTGACCAGGCCACGGCGTCGTCGGCGGTTGCGTCGAGCACTTCGTCATAGATGTTGGTGTCTAGTACGTCTGGAATGAAGTTAGCACCAATTCCTTGAATTGGGTGACCGGCTGGACTTCTACCGTTTAGTAGTGGTGAAGCAGCTGGCTCAACCGCGAAGATCTTGATGTCTGGGTTTAGCTTCTTTAGGGTCTGGCCAACACCGGTGATGGTTCCACCGGTTCCAACGCCGGCAACAACTGCGGCAACTTCACCGTTGGTGTCGTTCCAGATTTCCTGGGCGGTGGTGTTGCGGTGAATCTCTGGGTTGGCTGGGTTGGCGAACTGGCGAACTGCAAGTGCTCCCTGAGTTGCGGCGATTTCTTCGGCCTTGGCAACTGCTCCGCGCATGCCTTCGGCAGCTGGAGTAAGGACTAGCTCTGCACCGTAGGCGCGAAGCAGGGTGCGGCGCTCGCGGCTCATGGAATCTGGCATGGTGAGGATGACCTTGTAACCGCGGGCGGCTCCGGCCATGGCAAGGGCGATACCGGTGTTACCAGAGGTTGCCTCAACAATTGAGCCGCCAGGCTTTAGTTCGCCACTTGCTTCCGCGGCGTCGATCATGGCGATGCCGATTCGGTCTTTGACGGTTGCACTCGGGTTGTAGAACTCGAGCTTGGCGAGAATCTCTGCCTTGCCCTCGTTGATGCGGTTGATGCGCACTAGAGGAGTGTTCCCTACTACCTGGGTGATGTTGTCGTAAATGGCCATGATCGTCCTTGTCTTTGAAGAATCTGGTTTAACACTAGAACTTTTGTGATTCGGTTTTCATTTGGTTACCAAGTGTTACGAGAGGGTTTGTTAATACATTTGACGGCAAGGGTCTATAGTCAAAATATGAGTACATTGGCACCGCTTCACCCAGACCGAAATCTTGCCCTCGAGTTGGTGAGAGCCACCGAGGCTGCTGCTATTAGAGCAACCCCATTCATTGGCAAGGGCGACAAACTTGGAGCCGACGGCGCTGCGGTCGACGCAATGCGCGCATTCCTTTCCACGGTTGAATTCGACGGCACCGTGGTGATTGGTGAGGGCGAAAAGGATAACGCTCCGATGCTATTCAACGGCGAGCGAGTTGGAACTGGGCGAGGTAACGCTTGCGACATCGCAGTTGATCCGATTGATGGAACTTCGCTGGCTGCCGCCGGGCGCCAGAATGCCATCTCGGTGATTGCTGCCTCCGACCGAGGTTCAATGCTGGATGCCTCATCGGTTTACTACATGAACAAGTTGGTGGCTGGGCCTGAGGGTCTTGGCGTGGTCGACATCCGACAGTCAATTGGCGAGAACATCAGAGGTATCGCCAAGGCAAAGGGCAAGAGCGTTTCCGACGTGATTGTGGCGGTTCTAGATCGCCCGCGTCACGCTGAGCTTATCGAGGAGATTCGCGCTGCGGGAGCCGGAACCAGGTTATTGCTCGATGGCGATGTTGCTGGAGGGCTGCATGCTGCTCGCTACGGGTCGCGAATTGATCTCTGTGTTGGTATCGGTGGTTCACCTGAGGGCGTTGTGACGACCTGCGCGGTGAAGGGGTTGGGCGGAATCGTCCAAGGTATTTTGCACCCGATGAGCGAAGAAGAGCGCGCTCGCGGTTTGGCTGCTGGGCTGAAATTCGACCACGTTTACGAGATGGACGAGTTGGTGGCTTCCGACAACACGTTCTTTGTGGCGACCGGAGTTACCGATGGGGGATTCCTCGACGGCGTGCGTCGCAAGGGTCCGATCATCAAGACGCACTCGATTGCAATTCGCTCGCGGTCAGGCACTGTTCGAGAGGTTTACGCTGAGCACAACGCCGATCGCTGGTTCTAGCATCTTGCACTTTGTTAGGTGTAATGTTAGTTTGTAATAACAAAGTATTTGGACGGAGTTGAAATGAGTCAATTCGATGTGATCACCATCGGTCGCGTTGGCATCGACGTTTAC
>JBJOJC010000023.1:0-4156 GCA_046046825.1 Actinomycetota bacterium
CTTGGAGAGTGAGCACCTCGCTGGCCGGGACTTTAGCCTGGCCAGCGAAGGTAACCGGAATTTCGTATTGTGCTACCCAAGGCTGTTGCAGAGTCGAGATACCCGACTTACCTGCCAACAACGCTTCCCAGGTTGACCGAACGTCTCCACCCAGTGGGGTGGTGGCGCCAAGTCCGGTAACTACGATCTTCACGAAAACTCTCTCGTTTTACTTACTGGTTGTCTGCGATGTAGTTAACAGCGTCAGCAACGGTGATGAGGTTCTTGACTTCCTCGTCTGGAATCTTTACGCCGAACTTGTCTTCTGCGTTTACAACGATGGTCATCATCGAGATTGAGTCGATGTCTAGATCTTCGCTGAAGCTCTTGTCCATCTGAACTGCGTCTGCAGCAAGACCGGTCTCTTCGTTTACTAGCTCGGCTAGGCCGGCAAGTACTTCATCCTTTGACAGTGCCATGGTTTCTCCTTGTTTGTTGTTTATCGTTACTAATTTTAGGGTAGAACTACTACTTGAGCGCCGAAGGCAAGGCCTGCGCCAAAGCCAATCTCAAGCGCCAAGCCACCTGATTTCACAGCACCGGAGGCTAGTAGCTCGTGCATGGCCAGCGGAATCGAAGCCGCCGAGGTGTTACCGGTGTTGATTATGTCTTTCGCTACGACCACAGATTCCGGAAGATCCAGTTGCTTTGCCAACTCGTCGATGATGCGGATGTTCGCTTGGTGAGTAACCAGCGCCGACAAGTCTTCCGCTTTCACTCCAGCGGCAACGAGGGCTTCCTTTGCAACCTTGGCCATTTCCCATACTGCCCAGCGGAACACCGTTTGACCTTCTTGGTGAAGTGTTGGCCAACTTGCCGCTCCATCACGGAAATCCAGCAGGGAAGAGGTCATGCTCACGGCGTCCCACTTCGATCCATCGGAACCCCATACCGACGGCGAAATGCCAGGGGTTTCAGAAGGGCCAACTATGGCAGCGCCGGCTCCGTCGCCAAGAAGGAACGAGATGCTTCGGTCGGTTGGGTCGATAAAGTCGCTTAGTTTTTCCCCACCGACGACTAGAACGTATTTAGCCATTCCAGAGCGAACCAGGGCATCTGCCTGAGCAATGCCATAGCAATAGCCGGCACACGCCGCCGAAATGTCGTAGGCGGGAGCTGGGTTTGCGCCTACCTTGTCGGCTAGTAAGGTTGCGGCAGAAGGCGTCTGGAACGGGTGGGTAATCGTACTGAAGAGAACAGCGCCGATTTCCTTTGGATCAATGCCAGCCTTTTGAATGGCTTCCTGAGATGCGGCCACAGCCATGTCCATCAGGCTTAGATCTTTGCTGGCACGGCGACGGGTTACGATTCCAGTGCGCTGTCTGATCCATTCGTCACTTGAATCAATCGGTCCGGCAACGTCGTCGTTGGTCACCAAGAGATCGCCTCGAGCGGCACCCAGCGAGTAAATTCGCGAGTGCTTTACGGTTTGATACTGATTTAGAGTTGCGGTCATCTTCGGCTCCTAACCGTGATTCTTAGCAAGTTCGATGGCTGCATCGATTTGGTCAGGCGACTTGAGTGCCAAGGTTTCCACACCAGGCATCCCACGTTTAGCAAGGCCCGCTAGCGTGCCAGCTGGCGAAAGTTCAATCAGTGCAGTAACACCGGCCGCGACCATTGCTTCCATGCAGAGATCCCAGCGAACCGGGTTCGAAACTTGGTTGACCAAAAGTTTGAGGTAGTCGGCTCCTGAGTTCACAACGCTGCCGTCTTTGTTGGTCCAAATCAGAAGTTGTGGATCGAGAGTATGAATTCCAGCGGCATAATTCGCAAGTTCGGAAACGGCCGGCTCCATGAAGTCAGTGTGAAAGGCTCCGGCAACCTGCAGGGGAATCACTCGCGTTCCGGCTAGTGGAGTCTCACCAAGTTTGGAAATTGCTTCGGCGGAACCCGCGGCAACAATCTGCCCAGCGCCGTTGTAGTTAGCTGGTGTCAAACCAAGTGAAGCTAAATGTGCCACAACTTCGTCGCGGTCCCCACCAAGCACTGCAGCCATAGATGATTTGGAAAGCGCCGCAGCTTCAGCCATTTCGCTTCCGCGCTTCGCTACCAAAGCCATCGCGGTGGAAGTATCGAAAATGCCCGCGATAGATGCCGCTGCAAGTTCACCAACCGAGTGACCAGCTACACCAGCGAAGTCGGGAAGGCCAGCTGCGCGGAGAGAGGCGTATGACGCGATTGAAGCAGACACAATCAGCGGCTGGGCAATTGCAGTGTCTCGAATCGTGTCAGCATCTGAGATAGTGCCAAAGGTTGTTAGATCTAATCCCGACGAAGCGGAGGCGATCTCAATACTCTCCTTGAATGCGGGAAGTTCAAGCCAAGGTGTAAAGAACCCAGGAGTCTGGGATCCCTGCCCTGGGCAGACAATAACTAGCATTACTAAAGTTTATGCCTCGCCACCAGCGCTGCCACTGTTTCCAGCAGTAACGTCGTGAAGTCGGTATCGTTCAATTGCCTGTGCTGGAAGGCTCGCGTCGATTTCGCCGCGGGCTACCAGCTGCTCGAGAACGCGCACCACAATCGATGGACCGTCGATCTTGAAGTGACGACGTGCAGCAGCACGAGTGTCCGAGAAGCCGAAGCCCTCAGCACCCAGTGTTGCGTAGTCACCAGGAACCCATTCACGGATTTGGTCTGGTACCTGGTGCAGGTAATCGCTAACGCCAAGGAACGGACCGTGGTGACCGGTCAATTTGCTGGTTACATATGCCGCGTCAACCTGAGTTCCAGGGTTTAGGAACGCCTGCTCATTGCGACGCAAACCATCACGACGTAGCTCAGTCCACGAGGTTACAGACCAAACGTCGGCCGAAACTCCCCAGTCGCTGGCCAGAAGTTCCGCAGCTTCGTGAGCCCAGCGGAGGGCAACACCAGAGGCCAAGATTTGAGCCTTGCGACCTTCGGCAGGGTTGTTGTAAACCTTGTGGATACCGCGAACGATACCGTCAACGTCGGCGCCTTCCGGTTCAGCAGGCTGAACCATCGGCTCGTTGTAAACGGTTAGGTAGTAAATAACGTTCGGGTCAACGTGAGTACCGCCATACATACGCTCGATACCGGTACGAATGATGTGCCCGATCTCGTAGCTGTAGGCAGGGTCGTAGCTGATTACCGCATCGTTCGTGGCTGCGATGATCGGAGAGTGTCCGTCGGCGTGCTGCAGACCCTCTCCCGTTAGCGTGGTTCGACCAGCGGTTGCTCCGATTAGGAAGCCTCGGCCAAGCTGGTCGGCGGCTGCCCAAATTGAGTCGGCAGTTCTCTGGAAGCCGAACATCGAGTAGAAAACGTAGAACGGAATGATTGCCTGGCCGTGGGTTGCGTAGCTGGTCGCTGCCGCGGCAAAGGCTGCCACGGAACCTGCTTCGTTGATTCCGGTGTGCAGAATCTGACCAGATTCGGATTCCTTGTAGGAAAGCAAAATGTCGCGGTCTACCGAGATGTAGTGCTGACCCTGAGGGTTATAGATCTTTGCAGTAGGGAAGAAAGCATCCATTCCGAAGGTTCTGGCTTCGTCAGGGATGATCATTGCAATGCGAGCACCGAATTCAGGCGCACGCAGCAGGTCCTTGAGCAATCGAACGAATCCCATGGTGGTAGCCACTTCTTGGGTTCCACTGCCACCCTTTGAAATGTCGTAAGTCTTATCTTCAGGAAGTTTGAAGTCAACGTACTTGCTGCGACGCTCAGGTAGGTAACCTCCGAGGGCACGACGACGCTCGTGAAGGTACTGAATTTCTGGAGCGTCTTGTCCCGGGTGGAAATATGGCGGCTGGTAAGGGTTTTCCTCGAGCTGGGCATCACTAATCGGAATGCGCAGCTCATCGCGGAAACCCTTAAGGTTGTCCAACGTCATCTTCTTCATCTGGTGGGTTGCGTTGCGACCCTCGAATGACTTGCCAAGGGTGAAGCCCTTGATCGTCTTCGCAAGAATTACGGTTGGCTGACCCTTGTGCTCGACTGCTGACTTGTAAGCGGCGTAAACCTTGCGGTAGTCGTGGCCGCCGCGCTTTAGTCCCCAGATTTCGTCGTCGGTCATGTTCTCAACCAACTTCAACGCGCGTGGATCGCGAGCAAAGAAGTTTTCGCGAACGAAAGCACCGTCTTCTGTCTT
>JBJOJC010000024.1:0-5585 GCA_046046825.1 Actinomycetota bacterium
CTTTCCGCTTCGACGGCTCTGACGTAATGCCAGCTGCTGTAGGTGCCGGATCGTTCTGGAAGGAAATGACCGCTTGGGTTGCAGAAGGAAAGTCTGACAAGGCTGTTCTAGACGCAATCGAAAAGTCATGGCCAAAGAAGTAAGTTAGGCTTAATGCCTGATTAGAGCGGGTGTGGGCTTCCTCCGAAGCCCACACCTTTTCTAGTTTTAGTTTCAAAAACGGAAGTGATGTAGATGAACAGTTCGTTCTTTGCACTAACAAAGTCGCCATGGGACACCATCGGCCCTAACCTGTTGCAATTGGTTCTCGGGCTTATTGCCTTTGCCGCAATTGTTTACATCTGTTTCCTCCTGGCCAGTCGCGCCAGCGTTAAGACCCAAGACTGGCTGAAGTACCTGATCTTCTTAGTGCCAGCGAGCTTGCTCTTGCTAATTGGTTTGGTCTACCCAACCATTCGAACCCTAATCATGGCGTTCATGGACTCCGACAGTAAAGAGTTTGTCGGTGTCGAAAACTTCGTCTGGGCATTCACAATGCCGGAAATTTTGACCGTACTAAAGAACACTGCCATTTGGGTGTTGCTAGTTCCACTTCTGGCAACCGGTCTTGGCCTTGCTGTGGCATACATGACCGACCGCATGAAGCGCGCTGCCGTGGTTACCTCACTTATCTTTATGCCGATGGCCATCTCGTTTGTTGGTGCCGGTGTGATTTGGAAGTTCGTTTACGACTACCAGCCAAACAAGTTCAAAGCCGACATCGGTTTACTTAGCGCTATCACCAAGGCGTTCGGGGTAACCCCACCGAACTGGTTACTTGAAGCGCCTCTAAACACTTTGCTTTTGATTGTCGTAATGATCTGGATCCAAACCGGTTTTGCCATGGTGGTTCTTGGTGCTGCCATGAAGAACGTTCCGGACGAGGTCGTTGAGGCCGCGATGCTCGATGGTGCCAAGCCTTGGGCGCGATTCATCCGAATCACCCTGCCAATGATTCGCTCAACCATCGTCGTGGTTCTAACCACCACCATGATTGGAACTTTGAAGGTGTTCGACATCGTTCGCACCATGACCGGTGGAAACTTCTCCACCAGCGTTATCGCCAACGAAATGTACTCCCAGTCTTTCCGAGCCATGGACTACGGCCACGGTAGCGCCTTGGCCATCATCCTCTTCGTTGGATGCTTGCCGATCATCGCCTACAACATCCGACAACTTCGCTTAGAGAGGACGGAACGCTAATGAGCACTCGCAAAAAAGCGAAGGACATATTCTCCTCACCACTAGCTTCGGCAACCGCAATCCTTATTGCGGTGCTATGGACTATTCCTACCTTCGGACTTTTGATCAGTTCGTTCCGCCCGCAAGCCGACATCAACAAAAACGGTTGGTGGATGTTCTTCACCAAGCCGAACGTGACTCTCGAGAACTACGCGTCGGTTCTCTTTGAAGGTTCGACCACGAACCCGCCACTTGCACAGTTCTTCGTAAACAGCTTCGCGGTAACCATTCCTGCAGTAGTTTTCCCTATTACTTTGGCCCTGTTTGCCGCATACGCACTGGCATGGTTTGAATTCAAGGGTAAAGATGTGATCTTCTTCATCATCTTCGGCCTTCAGATTGTTCCGATTCAGCTCACTCTGATTCCACTGCTGCAGCTGTTCTCAAAGGGTCTAGTAATTGGTGGAATCACCATCATCCCCGACCTCAACATCACGGGAACGTTCTTGCCAATCTGGATTGCGCACACCATCTTTGGTTTGCCACTGGCGGTGTTCTTGCTTCACAACTTCCTAAGTCAGATTCCTCGTGAACTGATTGAGGCTGCTCGCGTTGATGGCGCCGGCTGGTTCACACTGTTTACGAAGATCATCTTGCCGCTAAGCGTTCCAGCTATTGCATCGTTCTCGATCTTCCAGTTCCTCTGGGTCTGGAACGATCTTCTCGTTGGTCTTACCTTCGGTGGTGGCGTGAAGGAAGTTGCTCCAATGACCGTGCGCATCGCCGAAATGGTCGGTACTCGAGGCAGCGGTTGGGAACTTCTCACCGCAGGTGCTTTCGTTTCCATGATTGTTCCGCTGATCGTGTTCTTCTCACTGCAGCGATTCTTCGTTCGTGGCCTACTTGCCGGATCGGTAAAGGGCTAAAAACCTTTAGCGAAGTTCGAGCAGTTGCTTGAACATTCTGGCGCTGGCCTTTGGTGTGCGCTTCATGGTCTGCTGATCAACGTGCACAATGCCGAATGTCATCTTCCAACCCTCGGCCCACTCAAGGTTGTCGAACATCGACCAGGCGTAATAACCGCGCAAGTCAACGCCAGCATCTCTGGCATCCAGAGCTGCGTTGATGTGGTTTAGGTAGTAATCAATCCGATCCTCGTCGTTAACATAACCGTCAACGATTACGTCATCTTTGAAGGCGCCACCGTTTTCGGTGACGAATAGCGGAACTCCAGGCAGGCGCTCAGCAGTCTGCTTCAAAGTTGCGGTCATGCTCGGCGCATGGATTTCCCAGCCCATGTTGGTGCGAGGTTCGCGGGGAACGAAGTTCACGTTTGGCATTCCAGGGTAAACGTCGGTATTTTGGCCAACGATGAAGCCCTTGTCGGTTTCGCTTGGGCTCTCGATTCGATTCGGTGTGTAGTAGTTGATACCTAGCCAGTCGATTGGAGTGGCGATCTCAGCCAGTTCAGATTCCCTGACAAAACCCCAGTCGGTGATGTGTTTGGTTGCTTCGATTACATCGGCAGGAATGCCGCGGCCGGCTACTGGGTCGATGAAAAGTCGGTTCTGAAGACCGTCCATGAGCCACGCCGCCTCACGGGTACCCTCGTCTTCGGCAATCATCGTGGTTAAGTTCAAAACCAGTCCGGTGTTTTTAGCCCCGTTGGCACGCAGCGCCTCGATGCCACGGCCGTGCCCGAGGAGCAGGCGGTAGGCAGCCTCGAAACCCTTGGCAGGGTCATTTGCCCCAGGTGCATGAATGTCTGTGGCGTATCCCAGGAATGAAGAAACCCAAGGTTCGTTCAACGTTGCCCAAGAGTCAACGCGGTCGGCGAATTTCGTGGCCAAAACGGCCGCATAGTCGGCAAACTTGTTTGCGATTGGTTCCCAGGTCCAGCCGCCTTGGTCGCCAAAAGATGATGGCAGGTCCCAGTGGTAAACCGTGGCAGCGGGCTTGATGCCTCGCGCCAAGAGGCCATCAATCAAGCGCTCGTAGAAGTCGATACCTTCTGGGTTCAGTGCACCCTCACCGGCGCGCATGATTCGAGGCCAAGAGAATGAGAAACGGTATGAGTCAACGCCCAACCACTTCATGAGCTCTAAGTCTTCTGAGACCCGGTTCACGTGATCGCAGGCAGGTTCTCCCGTTGAGCCGTCTTTGATGTGCCCAGCTTTGGCAAAATCTTCCCAAATTGAAGAACCGCGACCAGTGAGATCACCCTCAATCTGCCAAGACGAGGTTGCCGTACCAACCACGAAATCCTTCGGAAGTCTCGAGGCTAGCTGGGCAATTCGGTCCTGCAAATTGTGCATTGGTTTTAGTTCTCTCGGTAAGTTGCGAAAGACTCAACGGTGTTGAAGGTTTCGACCTCAGTGCCTGAGGCTACCTCAATCACAAACGATGGCGCATCAACCGCAGTAATAAAGTGCAAACGAACCGACTCTTCACCATTGACCCAAGCCAAGGTCATCGAGTTGTGCCCGGTTTGAGCGTAGGTGAATTCACCGTTGAAAGCGTTGTGCTTACGGAGGCGAGCAAGCGCAATGATGGCACGGGTAACCGGCTGCTTCAGGGCTTCTTCAAGTTCAGCAACGGTGTAGTTGTGGCGGTTTACATCGCGACCCTGCTGGCTCTTTTCGAACAGCTCGCGGTCGTCCATGCCATTGAACAGACCTACGTAGTAAACCTGTGGCTCACCTGGTAGGAAGAACTGAACCGCGCGGCTGATTACATAAGCGGTGTCGTTGGCCAGGATGTTCGGAAGAGTGGCATTGATCTGGTGTGGAAGCGTGAACCACTGTGGCACAACGCTGGCAATTGCCGAGTGACTTTGGGTGTTCTCTTCGGCTTTCTCGAAAATGAATGCCATGTCATCTTGGGTGATCAATCCAGGGCGTCCATTAATCGGACCGGCGTCGATTACTCCGTAACCGTCGTGGGTGTCAAGAACATTGAGGCAGTTAGTTGGTCGCTGCTGGAACCAGAGATCAAGCTTGTCAACGGTGCCGGTGAAGAATGAGTGCAATAGTAGCGGAGCCGTTTGGAAGTCGTAGATAAGGTCGACCAGTGGTGCGATGTCGAGCTGCTGGGTGTAGTGAGCATGAACTTCAACCAGCACACGCATGTCGTAGGAGTGAATCAGTTCGGTGATCTCCTCAACGAACTTCAGTGTTTCCGGGGTCATGAATGAGTCGGTGCCCGGTGTCTTCACCGCGTAGCCAACGGCGTCGAGTCGAACCACCTTGACTCCGCCAGACTTCAGTGCCTCGAGAACGTTTCGAAGGTACTTCTGCCCAGCTGGGTGCTTGATGTCGATGTCGACCTGAGATGGCATGAAGGTAGTCCAAACCAAACGACGACGCCCATCTACCTCGTAAGCGGTAAATGGCAAACCAGGACGCGGACGATAGAAAGAGGTAATTCCATCTTCGGTGCCGCCGTTCGGGAACACCACATCAAAGGTTAGGAACAGGCCGTTGTATTCCGACTTGTCGCCCTTCTCCTGCCAGTCGAGGAATTCTGGTGACAGGTATGAGGAGTGGTTCACGATCAGGTCTGCGGTTAGCTCGTGAGTTTCCGAGATTCGCTTGAAATCGGTCCAGTCGCCGAGCCGTGGATCGACAATCTTGTGGTCGATTGGGTCGAAGCCAGCGTCGTCGCCGTCATAAGGGTGGAAAAACGGCAACACGTGGATGCCTTCGAAATCCTTTAGGGCACCTTTGAGGAGTTTCTCAATCTCTCCGAGATTGCCACCAACGCGCTCTGCGTAAACCAAAATGCTTGAACCAGACATGTTTTCCTCTCAACCGATACCTAACAATCGTATAAAAAACAGACCTGACATAACCCCGAGATTGGCAACGCGTAATCTCCCTTAAACTTGAGGTGTCCAACTATTTCGAGGAGCGCTCATGACCGAACCGCGTCAGGTTCGCCCGCGCACCGAAGGTTGGTCTCAGAAACTCGGCGCTGATGGCAAGCCGCTTCTGGAGTTCGAGCAAAAACGCCGCGGTCAGCCACCGACCCACTTCGCTGACCTCACGGTTGAAGAACGAATTGAAAAGGTGAAAGCACTCGGCCTACCCGCCTTTCGAGCCAAGCAACTTTCCACCCACTACTTCGTTCACTACACCGACCAAGCCTCGGAGATGTCTGATCTCCCTAAAGAGAGCAAAGACGAAATTGTGCGGGAGCTCTTTCCTCCGCTACTGACCGAAGTGAAGCGTCTCCAAACCGATAAGGGCGACACCATCAAGTTCCTTTGGAAACTATTCGACGGTGCCCTGGTCGAGTCGGTTTTGATGCGTTATCCAAACCGCATTACCCTCTGTGTTTCAAGCCAAGCCGGCTGTGGCATGAAC
>JBJOJC010000025.1:0-11405 GCA_046046825.1 Actinomycetota bacterium
ACGCAGAGGCAACTCAGCACGTCGACCAGGGTCTGTCACTGACTCTGTTCTTCAAGGACACCGCCACCACTCGTGATGTCAACCGTGCCCAGATCTACGCATGGCGCAAGGGCATCAAGACTATCTACTACATCCGTATCCGCCAGCTAGCACTTGCCGGCACCGAAGTTGACGAGTGCGTCAGCTGCATGCTCTAAACCCAACCAGACAGAAAGAGAACGAAATGAACACCAAGCTCGCTATCACTCGTCCGGTCAACTGGAACAAGATCGAAGACGCGATTGACCTCGACGTATGGAACCGCCTCACCAGCAACTTCTGGTTGCCTGAGAAGGTGCCACTAAGCAACGACATTCAGTCTTGGGAGACCCTAAAGCCAAACGAACAGCTGCTAACCATGCGCGTGTTCACCGGCCTAACTCTCCTTGACACCATTCAGGGAACCGTTGGCGCTGCAGCACTGCTACCAGACGCCATCACCCCTCATGAAGAGGCCGTAATCACCAACATCGCGTTCATGGAGAGCGTTCACGCAAAGAGCTACTCGAGCGTGTTCTCAACCCTCTGTTCAACCGATGAAATTGAGCAGGCTTTCCGCTGGTCGGAGGAGAACCCTTACCTTCAGAAGAAGGCCGAGATCGTTCTTGGTTACTACCGCGGAGACGACCCGCTAAAGCGCAAGGTCGCTTCAACTCTGCTCGAGAGCTTCCTGTTCTACTCCGGTTTCTACCTGCCAATGTACTGGTCTTCACGAGCCAAGCTCACCAACACTGCCGACCTTATTCGTCTAATCATCCGCGACGAAGCCATCCACGGTTACTACATCGGTTACAAGTTCCAGCAGACCTATAACCAGGAAAGCCAGGCTCGCAAAGACGAGATCAAGCAGTACGCCTACGACCTTCTTCTAGAGCTCTACGAGAACGAAATCAAGTACACCGCTGATCTCTACGACGACCTTGGTCTAACCGCCGACGTAAAGAAGTTCCTTCACTACAATGCCAACAAAGCCCTAATGAACCTGGGCTTCGACGCATTGTTCCCGAAGGACGACTGCGAAGTCAGCGCTGCAATCCTCTCCGCCCTATCCCCTAACGCCGATGAGAACCACGACTTCTTCTCAGGATCTGGTTCAAGCTACGTTATGGGTAAGCACGAGTCGACCACAGACGACGACTGGGACTTCTAGTCCAATCACTTCAAAAAGCCCTGCAGGGAATCCTGTGGGGCTTTTTGTTACCCTCAAGAGGTGAAGTTCGAATTCGAGTCAATGGTCATTGAGTGGCGAGGTCCTGCCCCGTTCTACTTCGCAACCACACCAGACTCGGTAACCAAAGAACTCGAGACGAGTGCTGCACACCTCAGCTACGGCTGGGGCTGCATCCCGGTTGACATCACAGTTGGCAACACAACTCTCTATACAGCGCTAATACCCCGCGAGGGAACCTACTTCGTGCCGCTAAAGGCGGCTTTGAGGAAAGCCGAAGCAATCGTGCTTGGCGAAAGTTTGAATGTAAAGCTGGAAATTAAAGGCTGATCAGATAAGCGACTGCAGCAGTTTGGTCATCTCGAAGGTCATGAGATTCATCCTGCGCAAGAACTCGTGCTCGATGTCACCAAAGATGCCGGAGCCACCTGGAGTCATGGCAATACGACGCTCTCTAGGGTTTGGCGTGGCATCCATGGTTTCAATAAAGCAGAGCTTCTCCAAAGGCTGCAAAGCCTTGGTCAGTTCCAGAGCACTAAGGCCCGAACGCTCAGCTAGTTCCATGCGAGAGATGCCCTCATCCCCAGCTGCCACGACTTCTTTGAGGATCAAATACTCGCTGATGGTGACCCCGTAAACCAGCGCCCTGCCTTCAGTCTTCTGAATGAGGTTTCTGAGCGCTAGGTACTTCTCTGCGGTTTCCATATGTCTAACCTAACTTCTGTCGCCAGGCGGTGAATGACTGGATGTTCTTATCGTGAGGTGCGCGAAGCCAAGGGTATGGGTGAAGTTCTGCGACATCGCTGAACTTCTCGAAGCTTGGAACCGGGGCGTAGGTGACTGCTACCGGGTGTTCTTTCGCATACTCGTATGGGCTACCGAGATAAACCTTCAGGTTTCGCCTCGTTGCCAGGTCTTGAAGGGTTTCAAGATAGAAGTGAATTC
Source organism: Actinomycetota bacterium (assembly GCA_046046825.1). GTDB lineage: Bacteria > Actinomycetota > Actinomycetes > Actinomycetales > Microbacteriaceae > Rhodoluna. The sequence continues at coordinate 2,153 of JBJOJC010000025.1, forward strand.
GCTTCGACGACAACTGCAATTTAGCCAGTGCGTCGCGGTTGAAAACAAACACCACCGGCAGTTCTGGGTTGGCTACCAACGCGGGATCGGAGTCACCCATCGAGTCGATGGTGATCAAGACTTCATTGGGCTCGGCACGTCGGATAACACCTTTAGGACCGGTGGTTCTTTCGAGGTCTGGGTCGTGATCCAAGAGGCTCAATCGCTCCAGCTGGGGCAGAATCTTTTCCTCAGGAAACTCTTGGATTGGGCACGCTTTCTTGAGCGGGCACTTGATGCAAAGGCCTGGGGCGCGCTTTTCAACCTGCCATCTGGCAAAGCCATAGGGCTTACCGGCTGAACCAACCGTCCACTGCCAGCCGAGCAGGTTGGCGGCTCTTGAGCCATCCAAGAGGTTTTGATACATGCGCTCCTGGCCGTGAAGCCAGCCTTTGCCGTTACGAACGGTCCATTCGGAGGCCAGCCACATTCTGGTTTGGTTAACCAACCAGCCGCCGGTCTCGAGTTCATTCACGACCTGATCGATGCAGTGCATCTGGCGGTTCCAGCCATCGCCAGCTGTGTCGCGCTCTTGATCAAATCTCAGATTGTCAAAGAAGTGTGTGCCGATTCGGGCATAGAGGTGGCGGGCATATTCCTGCCACATCAATTCGTCCTGGAATTTCTCGCGGTCCTTAAATGGAGCGTCCTTGACCGCAGCCCAAACCTGCTTGAGAGTCAGAAGGTTGTGGCGAATGTAGGGCGAGAGGACCGTAGCACCTCGACGGCTGACTGGATAGACTTCCGAGCGATCTGAGCCGTAGCGGGTGATGTCGAGGCTTTCTAACGCCTTGTTCGCGGTAGTCTGGCCACCTTTTATGGAGCTCTTGCCCCCACCTGAGTGAAGACCTTCAAAATATCGCTCGACGATGGATTCGGTAGAACCGGTCAGGTCGATTTTCTCGTGCATTTTGGGATAAACGACCTGAGAGCAATTGTTATTCCAGACGAAGAAAATCCCGGCTCTCGTGAGAAGAAACCGGGATTTCGTGCACCCCCTCGGACTTGAACCGAGAACCCACTGATTAAGAGTCAGTTGCTCTGCCGATTGAGCTAGAGGTGCTTGTTGTTTTTAGGCAACGAGTTACAACATTACCAAAGGTTCTTTGTGTAGGCAAACGCTAGGCTATTGGTATGAGTGACGTTCGTTTAGAGAGTGGAGCTAAGGCTCCAGCATTTAGCCTTCCAAACCAGAACGAGAAGGCTGTTACCTTGGCATCGCTGGCAGGTAAGAAGGCGATCATTTACTTCTACCCAGCCGCTGCTACCCCTGGCTGCACCAAAGAAGCCTGTGACTTTGAAGAGTCGCTAAACGTGTTTACAGCCGCCGGGTATTCGGTTCTTGGAGTTTCGCCAGACCTTCCGAAGAAGTTGGCAAAGTTCGTGAAAGATCAAGACCTGCACTTCGATCTTTTGTCTGATGCTGATCTATCGGTTCACAAGACGTATGGCGCCTTCGGGTTGAAGAAACTTTACGGTCGCGAATATGAGGGTGTTCTACGTTCGACCTTTGTGTTGGATGAAAACGGAGTGGTTGAGCTAGCGCTTTACAACGTTAAGGCAACCGGACACGTGACCATGCTGCGCAAGCTTCTCGGTCTTTAGTTCGGGATTGCTTTACTAACAGCTTTCGAAAACAGCAAGATCGCTGTGATGCCAGAGATGGCGAAGATTGCGATGCCAAGCCACAGGATCCCGTTCTTTCCGTCGATTGAACCCCAGCCGAGGCTGATCTGAAGAAACTGCCAAAAGATTAGCGCCGAGCGTCCCCAGCGTTTGAACTTGCTGAGTGCAAGGGTTGCAGATGCCAGGAATACGGTTGTCGCAATCATTAGCCCAACAATGGTTAGCAAGATAAAGAAGTCGTTCGCTTGATTGGTGACGAGGCCGTAGGCGAAGAAAAAAGTGACCACGGCAGCGGTGATAGTTTCGATGCTTGCGAATATCAGGGCGAGAGTCAGCTGGATTGGTCTTTGGCTGTTCATAGTCTCGTCCTAAGAAATTGGGTCTTGATAAGTGGGGGCTTCTGTGAAACGATTTGTAAAGGAAACAAAGGTTTCAAATCTCTAATCAAGAGTAAAACACCCTTCAGTTTCTACCCACTCAAAGCCTCAGTTAGTTTGGCTTTTTGTTTTAGTTTTTAGTTCTAGATAAAGGAATAACCGCATGGATATGCACTGGCAAGATGAAGCTAAATGTCTCACCGAAGACCCAGAGCTATTCTTCCCGGTAGGCAACACCGGCCCTGCGGTTGACCAGATCGACCAGGCGAAAGCCATCTGTCGTGAGTGTGCGGTTTCAACCAGCTGCCTAGAGTACGCCATCAAAGAAAACCAGGACACTGGCGTTTGGGGCGGTCTTTCAGAAGACGAGCGTAAGTCGCTAAAGCGCAAGTACGCTCGAGCTCGCCGCGCTAGCTAAGCGGTAATTCAACAACCACTTTGGTTCCGCCATCGATTGGCGAAAACCAGTTGATACTCCCCCGAAGTTCGCCCTCAATTAGCGACTTCACAATACTTGTGCCAAGGCCTTCCGAAAGTATTCCTTCAGGGAGGCCTTTGCCATTGTCTGAGATGGTGACCGTAAGTTTTTTGCCCTTACGTTCAGCGTTCACGTGAACGACACCTGATCGGTTGGCAAGCCCGTGCTCAACGGCGTTGGTTACGATTTCAGTGATGGCCATAGCGAGACTGGTGGCCTTTTCACTCGGTAGCTGACCAAACTTGCCATCGATGATGGTTTTTACCGTCGTGCCAGAAGTCGCGGCAACCTCAGATGTGAGCTTTAGAACTCTGTCGAAGACTTCGTCGAAGTTCACGTCTTGGGTGAGACCGGTGGAGAGGGTGTCGTGGACCAGGGCAATGGCGGCCACGCGGCGCATGGCCTGGTCGAGAGCCTCTTTTGCGTCTTCGCTACTGGTTCGTCTGGCTTGGATGCGTAGCAGGCTAGCAACGGTTTGCAGGTTGTTCTTCACCCTGTGATGAATCTCACGAATCGTGGCGTCTTTGGTGATCAGCTCACGCTCTTGACGACGGAGTTCGGAAACGTCGCGACACATAATGATGGCGCCGGTGCGCTCGTTCTTCTTTTTGAGAGGAACGGCTCGGAGGCTGAGGGTCATGGTTGGGCCTTGGGCATCGGCTCGCCACGGTGATCGCCCGTTTACTACTACAGCGAGATCCTCGTCGGAACGTAGGTTCTTGCCGATGGCCTTCTCCATAGCCTTCTGAAGGCTTTGGCCAACCAATTCGCCAGAGATACCGAATCGATTGAATGCGCTAAGTGCGTTGGGGCTGGCGAAGGTAACGGTGTCGGAGTCGTCGAGGATCACCAAGCCGTCGTTTGCTCTAGGCGCTCCACGCTTGGACCCGGTGGCATTTTGAAAGTCGGGGTAGCTGCCTTCTTCGATCATGTCGAGAAGTTCGTTTCCAACCTTGCGGAAGTTGATGCGCTGCTTGGTTGGGTCGCGAACTTCACTCAGGTTGGTGTGAACGGTGACCACGGCGATAGGTGCGGAGAAATCGTTCTGGTTAGCTTTTAGGCGTCGTCTAACCGGAACCGCTCGAATGCGCATCGAAATTCCGTCGTAGTGATCTGGAACCGGAAGATCTTGGTGAATTCCCGAGGTAAAGGCTTTGGTCACCTGTTTGGTCCAGAGCTTGGCTGGAGTTTCGCCGATGATGTCGCGGTAGAAGATAGTTCCCGCGCTAGATGGTCGAGCGTGAGAAACGGCGATGAAGTCTTTTTCATCCTTCGACTGCACCCAAAGGACGAGGTCACAGTTAACCAGATCGGCAACCATCTGCCAGTCACCGATAAGCAGGTTAAGCCACTCAACGTCGGCGTTTGGTAGCTTGCCGCGCTTCGAGATTATCTGGCTGAGGGTGGACACTCTAAAAGTTTATGGGCGATAGCGGCTATCGCATTCCTTGCCGGCGATTTCCTTCTGGCTAGGGCAAGGGGCAGGTGTTCACTCTCCGCAAGCTCAAACGAGGTTGGGTCGTCTGGGATGGTCGCGAAAATCGTTTCTTTGGTCAGCGTTGTCAGGGTTGTGGCAATTTTTTGATTCGGTTCCGATCGGTTGAGAATCAGAAGCCGGTTTGGTTGAATTTCTTGTAATTCCGCAAAGTCGTTTAGATGTCTGGAAAGCGAAAGGGTTGAGCGATTGACTAGGGTTACCGCGTAATCGCAAGCCTTCAGTGCAGCCCTGGTGGCGGAATTACGACTAATCGGCTGGGTGGTTGAGGTTAGGTTGTCTTCAATCTCGGATGCCAAATCAAGGATGACCAGCTCGAACTCAAATCTGGCTAGATTAAGCAGCTGAATGACTGTTTCCGGAGAGATTTCACCCCATCGTCTAGGCGTCGGGAGTCCGGCAAGAAGACGGAAATTGGCTCGGCGATGTTTTATGTTCAAACTCAGGCGTTGAAGGTGTTCTCGGTCGAATCTGGATTGTCGAATCAATCTCGCGCATCCTGCCAATGCAGCCAACGGCTCGCTGACCCCCATGAGGTGAGCGAGCGATGGAGCATGGGTGTCGAGGTCGATTAGGAGAGTAGTTTTGCCCAGCTCGGCGAACTCGTAGGCCAGGTTTAGTGCGAAGGACGATTTACCAGTTGAACCCGGTGGTCCGTGAACAGCGATGACTAAATTGGCTGTGGCCATCTTCGTCTTGGGCTTGCTTCTGGTGAGGGTGATGGTCATTCAAGATCGCTCAGGGTCTCATGCAGAATGATCGAAATCTTGTAATTCGAATCGGTTATTTGCAGAATCGTCTCTAAATATTCAGGCGAGATCCTCAATTCAACCGCGTTGGTAACCTGAGCCATCGAGCTGTTGGTTTCAATGGCTGTGACTATCGCGTTGAAAGCTGCCGGCTCTGGGGTCAAAGCCATTCCCCCGGCCAACGGGGTTGACCAAACATCGACGACGTCGCCGACCGAGATCTCTTTCGATATTTGAGGGAGATTATTCAAGCGAATTGGGATTCGCTCATCGCTTTCTGGAGTCAGGGCCAGTTTGGTGATGAGCTCACCCTTGGCGATTGGGCGAACGGCCACGAGACCAGGTTTAAGGGTTCTTACGTAATTCGCGGCTAGATCGCCAATCGGAAGCGTAACTGTGGCGAGGTCATGCGAGGTTAAGGACTGACCTTCTGCAATTGCCTCCCTGGCAACTAACACGGTTTGGCTGCTGGGTGCGGTGGCCATTGTGAACCCGGCTATCAGCACGGTAATCGCAAGCGCCGAGAAGGAAAGTGTGGGCAGTAGGTATTTACGACTCAGTCGTTTTAGCTTTAGCTCCATTAGTTGTCTCCGGCGTGAACTTCAAGCCAGGCCAGGCGCTCAATTGCCACCGCTGAAACCTCGGCAGTCGATTCGAACAGAATCAGCGCGTTTAGAATCTGTAGCACTCTCCCTCGGCGAATCTGTTGACCGTCGCCTGATAGCGAGTAGCGAACGAAACGGCCGACCAAACTCTCGGTGAGCAGTGCGATGTCGTTCTGGGCGTCGGCGTCGGGTGTTGGGGTTTGGTTGAATGTGAGTTTGGCCACACCCAGCGTTCGATGAGGTTGAAAGCGCCAAATCGCTTTGCCCGAAATCAGACCAGCCACGAAATTGCTGCCAAGGATTGGTCGGTCAAGGGTGATTCTTGTTCCGGCAATTGAGGCACTCAGTCGGTCTAAACCAAATCGCTGCGGCGAATTCGCATGCGCTAAGGCGGCATCGAACTGGGTTTCTAGGTCTTCGAATAGTTCATCAAGATTCATAGAACGATTATTTGAAGAAACGTAGTATCGCAAAAAAGTTATCCACAGGCAACGGCAAGGTTCGTAGACGCGAACTTGTGCCAGCCATAACGTGTTCCCAACAGAAAGGAACTGGGTATGGGAACACAAACCAAGAGTCCAGGGGTAAAAAACAGTGAATTAGCAGACGCATCGAGGGAACTCGAATTTATCGCTCCTGCAATCATCGAAGTTATCGAGGGAGCCAGAAGCGTAACTCAACTCGGCGGGTTGATAAACGAAGATGTTTATCAAACACTCCGACGACGAGCCATAGAACAAGCCACATTACGTAGGGAACGCGGTCAGAAACCAGCGGAATTTCCCAAGGTGGCTGTTACCAAAATCCATCAAGAATCTAGCCGTCCGGGATCAATAGATTCCATCGTGCTGCTGCGGATACGAAATCGAACTAGGGCGATGACTATCAGACTAGAACACCATGTTGGTCGCTGGTTAGCGACCGCAATTACAGTGCTTTAGCTCTTGAAGAAGCTGCTGCCTGGCTTGTGATTAGCCTTGTTTTCCGGGGCGTCATGAGTAACCTCTGGAGTGCCCTCTTCGCTAGGAGCGCTGTAGGTCAGCTCTTCTGGCTCGGGAGCAGGAGTCGGGGCCACCTGAACTTCAAGATTGAACAAGTACATGATCGACTCTTCACGAATCGCTCCAGTCATCTGCTGGAACATTACGTAACCCTCGCGCTGGTATTCAACCAGTGGGTCGCGCTGAGCCATCGCACGAAGGCCGATGCCTTCCTTGAGGTAGTCCATTTCGTACAGGTGCTCACGCCACTTGCGGTCGACCACGGAAAGAACTACGCGACGCTCGAGTTCGCGCATTGCCTCCACGCCAATTGATTCGGTGCGACGGTTATAAGCCAAACGAGCATCACTTACTAGTTCGGCAAGCAAGAACTTTTTGGTGAGGCGGGCGCGGGTTCCAGCTTCGGCCAGAACTTCCGAAATTTCCAAACCGACCGGGTAAATAGCCTTCAGGTCGTTCCATAGTGACTCTAGGTTCCAGTCAGAAGATGCGTCTCCAGCGTGCTGATTCACTACAGTCTCAATGACATCTGCCAGGAATTGGTCGATGCGACCGGTAATGTCCTCGCCCTCGAGGATCTGACGACGGTCGTTGTAAATCGCATCACGCTGACGTGACATCACGTCGTCGTACTTCAAAACGTTCTTACGAATTTCGGCGTTACGTGCTTCAAGCTGCGACTGGGCGCTCGCGATCGCTCGTGAAACCAACTTCGACTCGATTGCCATGTCATCTGGGATGTCGCTGCGATTCATCATCGCTGCGGCTGGACCTGAGTTAAAAGCGCGCATTAGGTCGTCGGTGAGCGAAAGGTAGAAGCGGGATTCACCCGGGTCACCCTGACGTCCGGCACGACCGCGGAGCTGGTTGTCGATGCGGCGTGATTCGTGGCGCTCGGTACCTAGAACGTAAAGACCGCCGGTTGCTAGAACCTGCTCTGCCTCTTCGGCTACGGTTTCTTTGATCTCGGCGAAAGTCTTGTCCCAAGCCTTTTGGTATTCCTCAGGGTTGGTGTCTGGGTCTAGGCCCTTGGCGGCCAAGGCCTCCACGGTTAAGAATTCGGCGTTTCCCCCGAGCATGATGTCGGTACCACGACCGGCCATGTTGGTGGCAACGGTAACCGCGCCAAGACGACCAGCCTGGGCAACAATGTGGGCTTCACGTGCGTGGTTCTTAGCGTTCAAGACCTCGTGGCGAACTCCGCGCTTAGCCAAAAGTTTCGAAAGGTACTCGCTCTTCTCAACCGAGTTGGTTCCAATTAGAACCGGCTGCTTGGTCTGGTGACGAGCGAAGATATCTTCAACGACCTGATCGAACTTGACCTCTTCGTTTTTGTAAACGAGGTCTGGTTGGTCGAGACGAACCATCGGCTTGTTGGTTGGAATCGGAATAACGCCAAGCTTGTAGGTGCTCATGAATTCAGCAGCTTCGGTTTCAGCAGTACCGGTCATACCGGCAAGTTTTCCGTAACTGCGGAAGTAGTTCTGCAGAGTGATGGTTGCCAGGGTCTGGTTCTCGGCCTTAACCTCAACGCCTTCTTTGGCTTCAACAGCCTGGTGCATGCCCTCGCTGTAGCGACGACCGGCCAACATACGGCCAGTGTGCTCGTCGACGATTAGAACTTCACCATTCATAACTACGTAGTCTTTGTCGCGCTTGAATAGGGCCTTGGCGCGAATGGCGTTGTTTAGGAATGAGATCAGCGGGGTATTTTCCGACTCGTAAAGGTTGTCGATACCTAGGTAGTCTTCGACCTTTTCGATTCCTGGCTCAAGAATGCCAACGGTTCGCTTCTTTTCGTCTACCTCGTAGTCGATGATTGGCTCTAGTTTTTCAACGATCTTGGCAAACTCATTGAACCAGCGGTTTACATCGCCAGAGGCCGGACCAGAGATGATTAGCGGGGTGCGGGCTTCGTCGATCAAGATCGAGTCAACTTCGTCGATGATCGCGAAGTAGTGTCCGCGCTGAACTAGCTCGGCCTGGCTGTGGGCCATGTTGTCGCGAAGGAAGTCGAAGCCAAATTCGTTATTGGTTCCGTAGGTGATGTCGGCTTGGTACTGCTCGCGACGTTCCTGCGGGTCCTGACCGGAGATGATGCAACCGGTGGTCATGCCCAGTGCGCGGAATACGCGACCCATCAGTTCACTCTGGTAGCTAGCCAAGAAGTCGTTCACGGTGACAACGTGAACACCACGACCGGCGATGGCATTTAGGTAGGCAGGAAGTGTTGCCACAAGGGTCTTACCTTCACCGGTTCGCATTTCGGCAATATTTCCTAGGTGAAGAGCGGCCCCACCCATGATCTGAACGTCGAAGTGGCGCATGCCAAGAGTTCGACCGGCTGCTTCGCGAACGGCAGCGAAAGCCTCTGGAAGTAGGTCGTCGAGTGATTCTCCCGCAGCGAATCGCTCGCGGAGTGCGGCGGTTTCGGCTCGAAGTTGCTCGTCGGTTAGGTTTCTGAAGTCTTCCTCGAGGGCGTTCACGGCCACAACGTGGTTACGCAAGCGGGCCAAAACTCGACCTTCACCGGCGCGAAGCAACTTATCAATAAACGATGCCAAAACGACTCCAAGTCTTAAGGGACAATCCTTTTACAATCTTACCCGCGGAGTCTGGGTGTGGGCTGTGCTCTAGGTGAGAGCAATAACCCCGTAGTTCCAGCCTTTACGGCGATAGGCAACGCTTGGTTTTCCGTTTTCAGCATCGACGAATAGGTAAAAGTCGTGACCGAGCAATTCCATGTTGGAAATTGCATCGTCGGCGCTCATTTTCTCGGCGTGAAACTCTTTCCTGCGGATAACCACTGGGGATTCACCGAAGTCTTTTGCTTCTTCCGCGGCTTCAGTTGGGTGCAGCAGCGTTAGATCTGCTGGCGTGATG
>JBJOJC010000026.1:0-13595 GCA_046046825.1 Actinomycetota bacterium
CTGTTTCGTTGATCTTGCTAGTAGTTGGTTCTCTTCGCGAAATTGGTGGAACGTTCTTCCCAGGCCTAATCGGCGTGATTGTGACGGTTCTCCCCTACGGCTTCCACCCACTGACCAACAAGGAATGGTTCCTCTGGGCGATTTTGCTTGGCGTGGCTGGATTGCTTGTTTGGCTGGCGGTTCGACTCGAGAACATGCGCAAGGCCGGTCGCGAACCTTCGGCTTGGCTGAAAGAGCTCAAGTAGTACTTGCTTAACTTAGGGTTACCTAACTAAAGTCGTTTAAGTAAGGTAACCCTAAGTTAAGGAATGTTTTGTTCGCAAACTTCATGATCGGCCTCCGCGAAGGACTCGAAGCAGCACTCATCATCGGCATCCTGATTGCCTACTTGAAAAAGACTGACCGCTTACAACATGTTCCAAAAATCGTCTATGGCGTCGTTGCTGCAATTGGAACCGCCCTGTTGGCCGGACTTGGGCTATCTCTAATTGAAGAGCACGCCAGTGAAACAGCAGAAATTGCCATTACCGGCATCACTTCCCTGCTGGCCGTAATCTTTGTGACTTGGATGGTTTTCTGGATGGCAAAGACCGCTCGCCATCTGAGCAAAGAACTCCAAAGCAAGGTTGACGCAGCCATCGAGACCAGCGGAGTAGCACTTTTCTTCATCGCCTACTTCACTGTGGTGCGTGAAGGTATCGAAACCTCGATCTTCCTTTGGACCGCAGCGAAGACCACCGGCGAAGGCCAATACGCATGGGTTGGCGCATTCGCTGGTCTTGCCGCTGCCGCAATTCTCGGCTACTGGATCTACAAGGGAATGCTAAAGATCAACCTCGGACGCTTCTTCAAATACACCGGAAGCTACCTGCTGGTCCTGACCGCCGGCATTCTTGAGTACTCCATCGGCGAATTCACCGAGCTCGGATGGCTACCAGAAACAGCAACCGCATTCGACCTGAGCTTCATCACTCCCCCGGATTCGTTCATAGAGGTTTTCCTGAGCACCACGATTGCCTACAACGCGGCGCCGTCGATGATTCAGGCTGCTGCTTGGTTCTCGTTCCTAGTTGTTTCGCTAACGATTTACCTGCGTCAATACCGTTTACCCTGGGCAGCAAAAAAGTAGCCATAGACTTAGCCAATGAAGGCTAAAACCATGAAGTGGGCAGCAAGAGCAACGGCTTTGCTATTGGCCCTGAGCGCCATTGTGGTTATTCCTTCGCAGGCTAACGCGGCAGCCCTTAGCCAGGCAAACCTCTTCAACCCAAATTCCGTTACCTCGATTGAGTTGGAAATCCCCGACGCCAGTGCCAGTTCGCTAAACACCACGTCGACGGCCAAGAATTACGTGGCCGCAACCTTCAAGTTCACTGCCAATGGTCAATCTATTGGCCCTCTCGACATTGGTCTTCGCCTTAAGGGAAGCACATCGCTCGAGCGTTTGAACGCTCACCCATCTTTCAAGGTTGCTTTCAACTGGAAGCTACTCAAAGGCAATCGCTTCCTCGGCCTCAAGAACCTCACTCTCAACGCAATGACCCAAGACGGATCGAAACTTCACGAGTTTGGCGCATACAAACTTTTCAACCTCATGGGCGTTCCTGCCCCGAGAACTGGTTGGGCCGATCTCAAGATCAACGGCACCTCACGCGGGCTCTACATCTCGATTGAATCGGTAGACGACATCTTCCTTGGAACGAAGTACAAAGATGTGACCCAGCACCTCTACGAAGGTATCGCCCTAAACGATTTGAAGCCTGGCTACAATGACGGCGCTAAAGAAACCGGACGATACCTGGTGAAAGAGGGCTGGACCGCCACCCCGAATAAGAATGATCTTGGCAAGTTGATTTCGGCCGCCAACTATTCATCCGGTTCTAAGTGGTGGGCAAAACTTGGAACTGTTGCCGACCGAACCGAGATGTTGAAGATGTTTGCCACCGAGAATTTCCTCGGCCACTGGGACGGCTATACCGGCCCGCTTCAAAACAACCACTTCTTCAGAAGCAATGTTTTGGGCAAGTTCACGATCCTGCCATGGGGAACCGACCAAACCTTTGGCGAGAACCGACAGACCAGAACCCTGCTCGACGACTACTTCATGCCTCTAGATAAGCCAACGGCAGGCTTCCCATGGATCCAGCAGGCTTTCAAGAAGGACACCATGCCTCGCGGGCGCCTTTTCGTGAAATGCCTCGCCTACTCGGTCTGCAAGAAGGAATACCTTCTTCAGCTAAAGGCCGTTTCTGCCAAGGTCACTAGCGCCAAATTTGTAACCGCACTGAAGACCGCATCGACGGTCATTAGTTCTTACAGTGCACCGGACGTGAAAGACGAACAGGTTCGCGTTCAAAAGTGGGTAGTAAAGCAACAGGGTCGAGTTTCCTCGACCCTGCGCTCAAACGGTATTCGCTAGCTTTTAGCCCTTGGTAGCACCGGCGGTTAGACCCGAGGTGATGAACTTCTGCAGGAACAGGAAGAGGATCACGGTTGGGAGTGCTGCCAGGATGGCTCCAGCGGTAAACATCGACCAGTCCTTTGAGTAAGGGTCGTTGATTAGGCTCTGAAGGCCGGTAGCCAAAGTCAGCTTCTCTGGGTCGCTCAGCAAGATTGACGCCAAAACGTAGTCGCTGGTAACGCCAATGTAGCTGAGCAGCATCTGAACGGCTAGAACCGGAGCAACCAAGCGCAAAGTAATGGTGAAGAAGATTCGAGCGTGGCTCGCGCCATCAATCTTGGCCGCTTCGTCGATTTCCTTTGGCACGGTGTTGAAGAATCCGTACATTAGATAGGTTCCACCACCGAGTGCTCCACCCATGTACACCATAACTAGACCGAGCTGGCTGTTCAGGCCGAGCTGCGGGAAGACCTGGCCGATGTCGCTCATCAGCGAGAAGATTGCCACCAAACCAAGGATTGAAGGGAACATCTGCATCAGGATTAGAGACATCAAACCACCGCGACGACCCTTGAATCGAAGACGCGAGAACGAATACGCTGCAAGTGCCGAGAGGAAAACCGAACCGATTGCGGTCAGAACTCCGATGATGACGGTGTTGATGTACCAAGCAATGAATGGGCGGTTACCGTCCTCATTCGCCAACAGAGCATCGTAGTTATCCCACGCTACCTCAGCGAACAGGTTTGTGGTGTCGTTGATGTCGTTGTTTGGGTAAAGCGAGGTTGAGAGGATGTACAAAATCGGGAAGATTGAGTAAACCACAACAACCATGCCGAGAAGATGGCGCCATCCGGTGGTGAGTAACCACTTAAGAGGGCCACGACGGCGTTGCTTGAACTTGAACTTGGACATGTCTTGAGGTGCTAGAGCGGTCATTAGTTAATGTCCTCCAAGGTTCTGGTGCGGCGGAAGCTGATTAGCGAAAGGGTTCCGATAACGATGAAGATCAGGATCGAGAAGGCGCTGGCCAAACCGTAGTTCTGACCGGTGCCCGAGAACGCGATCTTGTAAACGAAGGTAATCAGAATGTCTGTACCACCTACGTCGTAGTCGGTTACACCGGAGTCATTCGGCCCACCCTTGGTGAGTAGGTAAATGATGGTGAAGTTATTGAAGTTGAACGCAAACGAAGCAATCAGTAGCGGCGCAATTGAAACCAAAAGCAACGGCATCTTGATCAAACGGAAGCTCTGCCATGGGCTAGCTCCGTCGATTCGTGCTGCTTCGGTAAGTTCAGCCGGAATCGACTGAAGCGCACCGGTAACAATCAGGAACATGTAGGGGAAGCCCAGCCAGAGGTTCACTAGCAGAACGGCCCAGCGCGCAGGTCCTTCTTCTAACAACCAAGGGATGTTATTTTCACCATCGGCCGGTTGCCCAAGCAGAACGGTGTTCACAAAACCGTGTTCTTTGTTCAGTAGACCAACCCAAACGTAGGCCGAAAGGAAGGCTGGGAAGGCGTAAGGCAAAATCATGACCGAACGGTAGAAACGCTTTCCCTTCAGTTTCTCGTGGTTGAAAAGGAAAGCAATTGCCATACCGAGCAGGAAGGTGCTTCCAACGGTCGCGAAGGCAAATACGAAGGTCCAGATGATTACCTTTAGCAGGGGCGCACGAAGCTGCTCATCGGTGAAGATGGTCTCGAAGTTCTTCAAGCCCACTTCCACACGCCATCCGGCGTCTAGGTGAGCATTCTTGATCTTGCCATCAACGTGGTAGTAACCGTTTTCGGCAGGCTTGAAAACGTCGCCCGCAACGAATTTGCCGTTCTCATCGTCTTCGAGTGCAGTGAAGAACTTGGTCTTCTCATCGAATGACAGAGTTGCCTGAATTTCCGAAGCGATTGCTAGGTCAGCGGTCTTGATGCCAAGGTTCTCGTTTGAAGGGTCAACTACCACACGAAGTGAGTAGTACTTGCGAAGCTGGAAGGGAGTGAGATCAGAAACGTTTGCCGGGGTGAAACCAACCGCGGTAGCAGCAGCATGAGCACAAGTTGAGGTGTCTTCCGCATATGGGTCGGCACAAGCCTCGCTGAGGGTGAACTTACCCTCAGGGATTTCAACCTTCTGCTGGCCGTCTTTACCTAGGTAAACCTTGTTGTCTACGTTGCTGGTTAGAAGCAGAGCTGGCTTGCCATCTTTGTTGTCGGTTCCGGCAACAACTGTGAAGTCTTCTCCCCCATCAACAACGCGGTAAGCAGCGTTCTTGATGGTTTGAATGGCTAAGTTCTGGTCGCCGTTGTGAGCCGAACCGTAGTTGGTGAATGCGGTGTAACCGCTAAACACCAGAACATAAACCTGGAAGACGATTAAGAAAAGCACACCAGGGGCCAGGTACTTAGCTGGAAGGCCTCCTCGGCGAAGGTAAATCCAGTTGATGATTAGAGCAACGATCACCGCAACAATCGACTCGGTGATGCGTTCCTGCGCCACCATCACCATAATCATGAAGAACACCACAGCATCAACGATGCCCAGTGTTGCTATCTTCCAGATGATGCCCGAAAGACTAACCGGGTAAACCGGCTTTACTTTCTTTTCCTTGGTCTTAGATACTTCTTTGCTAGCAGCCATGTCTGCCTTTCAAAATAAAAACTTATGATAGCCAACGAGCGCTACCGCTGGTAGCGCTCGTTGGATTACCAAACTTGCCTAGTTGAGCTTGTTGATGGCTGTTTGTAGAGCCTTGGTCATGTTGGTCCACGCTACATCAGGCTTTGATTCCTTGCCCTGAATGATGCGGGTCTGAGCCTTGCCCCAGATCACCCAAGCAGCATCCATTGCTGGGCTGTTAGGCATTGGAACAGTGTTCGCAGCGTCAGCAAAGCCCTTGATAACTGGGTTGTCCTTGGCGCGGTTTAGTGCGGCCTTGTTCGCAGGAGTCTTGTTGAAGTTGTCGTACAAGCTGAACTGAGTTGCCTCAGAAGACATGTAGCGCATTAGCAAGGTAGCTCCGGCAACGTTGGTGGTGTTGTTCGGACCAGATGCAACCATTAGGTAGCCGCGGATTCCAAGGAACTGCTTTGGAGTGATTCCGGTTGGCCCCTTAGGGAATGGATCGATTGAGTAGCCAGTGCCAATCTTTAGGCCGGTCTTACATCCAGAAGCACCAGACTCGATTGCGTTGATGTTCCACGCGCCGGTTACCCAGTACTTGATCTTTCCGTTTAGGAAGTTACAGAGAATCTTGGCATCAGCAGGCTTGCCAAAGAACGCGGTTCCCTTGCTCTTCAACCACTTGGCAAAGTTTGCCCCCTTGGTGCCGCCCATGCCAACGGTTTCAGTCCAGTCTCCTCCGCCATCCATGGTGAATACCGGGGCATCGAACATGGTCTGGAATGGGTAGAAGTGGTAAGGGTCAGAGGTCGTGGCAGAGTAGTTGATGCCAATCTCGCCGTTTTTGACCTGGTTAATGCTGGTAACACGGGTTTTCTGCTTCTTTACGTTGCGCAGGAAAGCAATGTTCTCGGTCCATCCAGGAACGCCGTAGTAGTGGCCGTTGTACTTCATTGCTTGAAGTGCACCGTTCACAAAGTCGTCTTTGAAATTTGCAGGAAGCTGTGCATCGATCGGAAGAAGAACGTTTGCCTTAACCAGGTTTCCCACCCAGTCGTGTGCGGCGCCGGCAAGGATGTCAGGACCCTGACCCTTTGGAACTGCAACTTTTAGCGCATCGCGCACAGTTGAGAAGTCTTTCTGAACGAGAGAAACAGTGTAATCAGCGTTGGATGTATCCCAAGCCTGAACACGAGTTTTAATGGTATCGATGGTGCCCTTGTCGGCCCAGACCACAATGTTCTGAACAGCTGACGCAGGGCTAGCAACCGTAAGAGTTGACATTAGTAGTGCTGCTGTCGCAACTCCAGTTGCAATCTTTGCTAGTTTCATTTCTTTCCTTCGCACATAGGTTGATGATGCTAATTACTATTTTCTACCCGAACCGTTGGTAAAAATTGGCTTAACTTCTACCAAACGATAACGGATTGGTTACTTTTACTTGTGTAGCACCAAGGTGCTGTTTGCTGCCACTGTCACTGTCTTGGTTCCCTTATAGGTTGCCAAGGTAGCGACTCCCGCCTTGTCTCCAAGAACAGTTGCCACCCAGTTACCAGAAGCTGGAAGGGTTACCTTCTTAGCCGAGGCGTTTGGGTTGCTGATAACAACGATCGAAGACCAGCTGTCGCCGGCAGCCTTACCGTTAATCGAGTAAGCAAGAACATCGCTCGGTGCATTCAAGAACTTGAGGTTTGCGTTGATTGCAGCCGGAGTGTTCATTCTGAAGGCCTTGTGTGCCTTACGAAGAGCGATTAGACCCTTGTAGTAGGCAACCGTCTTAGCTTGAGCCACACGCTCGCCCCACTTTAGGTTGTTCACGCTGTCGGAGAGGTTGTAGCTGTTTGGCTCACCACCCTTGGTGCGCAGGAATTCCTGACCGGCCTGAATGAACGGAGTTCCCTGAGCCAAAATGATCAGAGACGCAATCTGGCGCGACTGAGCAGAAACCTTGGCCATCGAACTGCCGTTGTTTACCGCCCATAGCTTGTCAAATAAAGTCATGTTGTCGTGAGCTTCGGCATAGTTGACCGACTGACCAGCATCCAGGGTGAACCAAGGCACTGTAAGAGTGCTGCTTGTGTTACCGGTGGTTCCGGCCTTTACCGCGTTTAGGGTTCCGGCAGGGTTTCCATTTACGAAACCTCCGTCAGATGATCCATCTGGGCTGCCCTTTACCGCGTTACGGATGCCGTCATTGAAGGCACCAATACCGGGCATGTTTACGAGTTGACCCTGAATACCCTGAGCAACACCAATTGCTGGGCCCATGCTCCAACCCTCACCGAGGATGGTGGCGGCTGGTTCGATCGAGGAGACTCCTGCGCGAACGGCATTTAGGGTGGTTACATCCCAAAGACCCATTTGGTCAATTCGGAAGCCATCTAGCTTGTACTCGCTGGTCCAATACTTCATCGAGTCAACGATGAACTTACGAACCATTGGACGCTCGGTAGCAACGTCGTTTCCACAACCAGAACCGTTAGTTAGGTTTCCAGCACCGTCGCGACGGAACCAGTAGCCAGGAACGATCAGTTGCTGGCTGAACTCGGTAGCCGAGGCTACGTGGCCGTAAACCACGTCCATGGTGACTCGAAGACCGTTCTTGTGCATTGCCATAATTGCGGTCTTGAGCTCTGAAACGCGCTTAACCGGGTTGGTTGGGTCGCTTGAATACTGACCTTCAGGAGCATTGAAGTTCTTCGGGTCATAACCCCAGTTGAAGGTTGGGTTCTCTTCCAGACCACCTGAAGCGTAGTCGTAGAAAGGAAGAAGCTGTACGTGAGTGACGCCTAGGTCCTTGATTGCACTGAGAGCGGTAGGTGCGGTAACTTTACCGACCTTGATCTTGGTGCCGAGCTCGGCTAGACCAAGGAATTTGCCGCGGTTGGCTTCAGTTACACCAGACGATGCATCCTTAGTCGCGTCGCGAACGTGAAGTTCATACATAACCGAGTCGGTTAGCTTGCCGCTGAAGGCTGGCTTGGTGTGAGTGGCCCAACCGGTTGGATTGGTCTGAGCTAGGTCTAGAACCACTCCACGTTTACCGTTGATAGCAACAGAGCGAGCGTAAGGGTCTACTGCTTCTTCGGTGTTGCCACCAACTGTTACACGGTAGTTGTAGATCAAACCGTGCTGATCACCGTTCAGTGAAGCAACCCAGGTCCCCTTGACATCTGAGGTCATTGGAATAACCGTTGCATCAGCAGCCAACTGAGTTGCAGACGTGTAAGTAACTAGGTTTACTGCCGACGCGGTTGGAGCCCAAACGCGGAAGTCGGTCTTGGCTGATGTGTAAGTGGCTCCAAGATCATCACCGGTGTAGGTGTACTGGTCAATGAATGCAGAGCTGGTGAAAACACCAGAAGGCACAGCCACGCGTGACCCGAAGGTGCGAGCAGGATCGGCATCGGTGTGGTTGACAGTGATTTGAGAGCCAAGTGGAATGTCGGCGTCGGTAGTGATCAACCACTGCTTATTGCTTGCAGTCGTGTTGTTGTTTGAGTCAAGTACCTTGGTCGCGCTCAAAATCCCCGGAGCGCCGTCGCCGGTCAGTGTGAAACCAGGGCCTGCTGTTCCGTTTGCCTTCGAAAGCACAACCTTGATGGTGCGAAGAGTCTCAATGTTTGCTCCCCACATTTCTGCTGGGATAGTGAAAGTAGAGTTTCGGTAGATGTACCCATCGCCCTGCTTGATCCAGATTTCGGCACTGTTGTTACCATCAAGATTTACAACACGGTCGAGGTCAACGTCTTTAGTCCAACCGCTTTGTAAACGAGGAATCATTCCAAGCTGGGTAACCCCAGCACTAATTGGAACCTGAGTGTCGATAATGGCAAAGCCATCACTATCCAAAGTGCTGGAACTGAAAGGGGTTACTCGAGATTCAGGTAGTCCAGCCCCTTTGAAGGCCCAGAGCCAAAGACCCCAGTCGCTGTAGTTAGTTGGCGCATTGCGCTTGTAGTGCACCACAAGGTGAGCACATTGTGCAGTTGGGCAGGTACCAGCTGCTTCAGCAGGTGGAGTGAAAGTAATCATCGAGAAAGTTATGCCAACGGCAGCAATGAGAGCAGTTAGTTTGCTACGCAATTTAAGACTTCGCACAAAGATCTTCTTTCAGTTGTTTTACTTTCTACAAATCTACATTTCTGGCAAATTTCGAGATTACAAAGCAAGTCCTTTGTTACCAAAAAGAGATAAAAGAAAGTGGGTTCCGGCGGAAGCCGGAACCCACTTTTTATTCGCGAAACTTAGGCTGCAGGAACTACAACCTTTGCCGAGCGGTTTGGACCAATTAGTGCGGTTCCAACGCCTACTGCTGAACCCTGAACGAAGACGTCCCAGGTGGCAACTTCGGCACCAGGTGCAACTGCGATGTCACAGCTTGCTGGGGTAGCCCAACGCTGATCTGCCGCGGCGGTTGCAGTGTTGGTGATGGTGCAAGTCTTGCTGGTTGCACCCTTCTTGATGGTAACTACTACCTTGTCGGCCAAAGCACCCTGCAGTGAAGCAGCAGCTGGGCGAACAGGAGTAACAGTTACAACACCGTTTGCGTAGCTAGCAGTAGCACCGTAGCGACCAACAAAGGTTGGAGCGGTGTGAGTTAGCTTCGAGCCACCAACCTGTAGCCAGGCTTCAGTGGTTCCGGCAGCAACGTTGTTGTTGTTGTCAGACTTGAAGTCGGTTGACTTGACGTTGTCGTCCCAGTCAGAGGTTGGGGTTGAGCGCTTCACTAGGAAACCAAGGGTAGACACGTAAACGCGTGGCAGCTTGATTACAGCAAAGGCACCGTACTTGTCTGAACCACTAAATGGCACACCAGTGATGGTTGCGCTTACCTTGCCCTTGTAAGGGTACTTGCTTCCAACCTTGAACTTTGAAAGTGGCAAGGTCTGAGCAGGAGTGTAAGGTCCCCAGGTCCATAGGTTCCAACCCTTAGCCTGTGCGTTAGCAAGCGACATGTTTAGGTGGATCTTGTAGCTAACTACGTCCTTTAGTGGGTACTCGCGCTTACCGGTGTTAACATTCCACCAGCTCTCGCCAGCTGGGAAGATGTTGTCGCCACCGAATGGCTTGTCAGCTTCTGCGATTGCAGGCTTGGCAGGGATGGCGGCAGCGGTCTCGTCGACATCCGTGGTGGCTGGGTCGTCAATAACTGCAGCAACCTCTGCAGCTGCATCCTGGCCATTCCATGACTCGGTGGTGCGCATTACGTTGTTCAATGCGGTCACGGTACATGGAACGGTGAACTCGGCGTATGAGCCGTAGGCGTCATCATTCGAGAAGTTTGGTGTCCAGTCCTGGGTTACGTTGTTTGGTGCTGCATCGGTACCCAAGTTGCGGGTCGAGGCGCCAATTACGTTGTCGTTTGCGCCGTTGCAGTCGCCCCACGACCAAATGTTCCATTGGGCAGCAACTTCAGCAGGTACGTTCAAGTGAACCTTGAAACTGGTGGTTGGGTTGTCAACAGCCTGAGCTGGGGCGGCTACGCCGACCAAGCCCGCGAATGCTAGACCAACACCAGCAGTAGCGGCAACAGCGCGCGCTAGCTTCTTGTTAATCATTTATTCCTCCGTAGTGGGTTTACATTCACCTTGGTATGTCCGATGAAATGTAGATTCAAAGTAACACCGCCAGACGCTCTGTGAATCAAAAAATGGGCGAAATCAGGTCGCAAATTGGTAACGATTCGTTTACCGAAGATTAAACAAAGTCGGGCTCCTCATTTCTGAGAAGCCCGACTTTTATTTTAAATTTAGACCTTTGAGGCGTTCTTTCGAGCCGAAACTGCACGAGCGCGAACGTTCGGATCTAGTTCAACCTTGCGGATGCGAACGGCTTCTGGAGTTACCTCAACACACTCGTCTTCACGGGCAAATTCGAGACACTCTTCGAGGCTTAGCTTCTTTGGTGGGGTTAGTGATTGGAATTCATCTGAAGAAGATGCACGCATGTTGGTGAGCTTCTTTTCCTTGGTGATGTTAACTTCCATGTCGTCGGCACGAGAGTTCTCGCCCACAACCATTCCGCCGTAAACCTCGGTGGTTGGCTCAACGAAGAACGAACCGCGCTCCTGAAGTGCAATCATGGCGAACGGAGTTGCCACACCGGCACGGTCGGCAACCATTGAACCATTCTGACGGGTGACGATTTCGCCAGCCCAAGGCTCATAGCCAGCCGAGATGGCGTTGGCGATACCGGTTCCCTTGGTGGTGGTTAGGAACTCGGTACGGAAACCGATTAGACCACGTGAAGGAACTAGGAACTCCATGCGAGTCCAGCCGGCAGCGTTTGACTGCATGTTCTTCATGCGGCCCTTACGAGCTGCCATTAGCTGGGTGATCGAACCTAGGAATTCTTCTGGAACATCGATGGTGATGTCTTCAACCGGCTCGTGTAGCTTGCCGTCGACGCGCTTGGTAACTACCTGAGGCTTACCAACGGTTAGCTCGTAGCCTTCGCGACGCATCTGCTCAACCAGGATGGCAAGAGCGAGCTCGCCACGACCCTGAACTTCCCAAGCGTCTGGACGCTCGGTTGGAAGAACGCGAATCGAAACGTTACCGATAAGTTCTTTATCCAAACGATCTTTCACCAAACGTGCAGTGACCTTGGCGCCCTTGACGCGGCCGGCCATCGGCGAGGTGTTGATACCGATAGTCATCGAGATGGCTGGGTCGTCAACGGTGATCATTGGAAGTGGACGCACGTCGTTTGGATCAGCCAAGGTTTCACCAATGGTGATCTCGTCGATGCCTGCCACAGCCACGATGTCGCCAGGGTTGGCTTCCTCGGTTGGGAAACGCTCAAGCGCCTTGGTCTTTAGCAGTTCGGTTATCTTTACGGTCTGGGTTGTGCCGTCCTGGCGAACCCAAGCAACCTGCTGACCCTTGCGAAGGGTGCCGTTGAAGATGCGAAGTAGAGCCAAACGGCCAAGGAATGGGCTGGCGTCGAGGTTGGTAACGTGCGCCTGAAGCGGAGCTTCGTCGTCGTAGGTAGGAGCAGGGATGTGCTTCATGATTGCGCCGAATAGTGGCTCAAGGTTGTCGCCCTCAGGCATGGTGCCGTCTTGAGGCTTGGTTAGCGAAGCGATACCCGCACGACCAGAAGCGTAAATGATTGGAAGCTCTAGGATGCCGTCGATGTCTAGATCTGGCACGATGTCGTGAAGGTCAGAAGCCAAACCTAGAAGCAGGTCGTGGGTCTCTTCAACAACCTCGTCGATGCGAGCATCCGGACGGTCGGTCTTGTTCACCAAAAGGATTACAGGAAGTTTCGACTCAAGTGCCTTGCGAAGTACGAAGCGAGTCTGAGGAAGTGGGCCTTCAGATGCGTCGACTAGCAGAACAACGCCGTCGACCATTGAAAGACCGCGCTCAACCTCGCCACCGAAGTCGGCGTGGCCTGGGGTGTCGATCACGTTGATAGTGATTTCCTTGCCGCCGGAGTGCTCACCCTTGTAAGCAATTGCAGTGTTCTTGGCAAGGATGGTGATTCCCTTTTCCTTTTCCAAGTCGCCCGAGTCCATGACGCGCTCGTTGACGTCACCGTGTGAGGTGAACGAACCGGTCTGTCGGAGCATGGCATCAACCAGAGTGGTCTTGCCGTGGTCTACGTGCGCAACAATGGCGACGTTTCTTAATTCTTCGCGTTTGGCCTGAGCCATAGGGAACATCCTTGAGATTGGGCGCGACAATACGCGCTCATGAAAAAGTAGATTTACTCAAGTCTAACCGCTGAAACGGCTATTTGTCTGAAGAAACTTGCCAGGTCCAATAACCCCAGGTTGCGGTGGCTGCGGTTGGATCTGGGGCCAAACCCTTGATTCGCTGGTTGTGAACCAGAAGCGTTGGCACCTGATACATCGGCAGACCTAGCCCTAGCTCAAACAACTTCTTGTCGAGCTCTTGCAATTTGGCATCAAGAGTCTTGTCGGTGGCAGCCAGAACGTCTGCGGTTAGGCCGAGGAACTGCTCCTGTGGCATTCGGTTTGGACCGCTAACCAGTTGCTGAACCGAACCGAACCCAACTCCCATTAGTGGAGCCTTGCCAAGGTAAACGTCGTAGGCGTTGTTGTTGTATCGCTGGCTCGGGTCGTCTGACGAAATGTTCATCAACCGGAAACCGGCAGAACTGGCGTGGTCTGAAAGCAGGGTCCATTCGGCAACCGCAGCTGGGTCGTCGGTGTCGAACAAAACCTTAACCACCGGAGTGAACGACAGTTTTGCACTGGCAACCAGCTCGCTTGCCTTCTCAACATCTTGGAGTAGGTAATTGCCGCTGCCATTGGAAGCCGAGACCGCCGAATAATTCTTAGACGCACTCGAGTAAACGAAAGAATCGGAGCGGGTTATTACCTGAGTAAGTGAAGCAAAGTCATTTGCCCGAGCCTTAGGAACCATGTTCATAAACGCCTGACGAAGAATGCCGCCGGTCTTGGGAGAGTTGTAAGTGGCATCGGAGAAAGTGAAACCGCTGAGGTTAATGAGGAACTGCTCAGATTGAGCCGAGGTAGGTGCCAGCACCTTTACCTTCTTGGCGTCCAAAGCCTGCGACTGGGTAACCAGGTCTGACTGCGG
>JBJOJC010000027.1:0-16184 GCA_046046825.1 Actinomycetota bacterium
CTGAGTATCGAGCGGTATTCATGCCTATGACCTACCTCCTCAGCGAAGAACAGGAACGAAAATTCGTGGAATACGTCGATCAGGGTGGTTCATTGGTTGCGTCATATTTCACCGGTATTTCTAATCAAAATGACGCGGTGAAACTTGGAGGTTATGGCGGCGCTCTAGTTCGAGAATGCCTAGAAGTGCGGGTAGAGGAGTTTGCTCCGGTGCATCAAACCGAGCGTGTGAAGTTGAGCAATGGTTCCACGGGGAGCGAATGGGCTGAATTTGCCTCGGCACCAGCCGGACAGATTGTTGCAACATATCTCGATGGCGCTTCCGTTGGGTCGGTGGCCATTTCTCGCAAAGACAAGTCTTGGTACATCGGAACCAGGCTCGATGATGCTTCGGTGTTCAAACTTTTTGAGTCGATGTCAAGAGAGTTGAAGCTGGATCGAGTCGGCGGTAACGGGGTTGAAGTAATCAGGAGGGGAACCTTCGAATTCTCCATCAACCACAAAGACAACACCTTCAGTTGGGCTGAACGCAATGACTAAGAAACGCTTTTGGCTCGTGCTATCAGGCCTGATGCTAGCCGGCTTGATTTTGCGTATTTGGCTTGGCTTCTTTGTCTTTCACAACAAAGGCTTCGCATGGGATTTGGCAGCCTTTGGCAACTGGATGGACAACATTGATGAAAACGGTTTGAGCCCATACGGCCCAGATCCCGGCTTCAACTATCCGCCGATGTTCGCCGACCTTCTTGTTTTCATTCAGTGGTTTGCGTCACTGTTTCACACCAACCCCATTAACATGATCAAACTCTTGGGAATCTTGCCAGATATCGCCATTGCTGCGGTCGTGGCTCTGGCTGGAAGAAAGTGGTTCACCGCTCAGAACGGGCTTATCGGTGCCACGCTCTACCTATTCATCCCCATTACCTGTTACGACAGCTCGATTTGGGGACAGGTTGATTCGCTGGCGATGCTACCAATGCTTTTGGCTGTGTGGCTAATCATCGATCGCAAGCCGGAATGGGCTTTTGTGCTCTTCACCGTTGCGGTACTGACCAAGCCGCAAGGTGCGTTGATCATTTTTATCTTGGCACCGGTACTTCTCGGGCATCTTTTGAACAAAGAACTCAAATGGTCACGATTGGCCACCTCAGTCGCCGCAGCATTCCTGACATTCTTAGTTGTTTGCCTGCCATGGGATATGGAAAGTTATGCGCCACGAGCTGTTGCGGGCATCCCAATACTGGGGGACATCTTCGGAGTAGTTGGACAATACGTTTACAACGCCAACTACTTCCACGTACTTACCGCAAATGCTTTCAACCTCTGGGCTCTCGGAGGCCGAATTCCGCTTGCTCACATAATCCCGGACGACGACGCTATTTGGATTGGGGACAAATACCAAATCTTCGGCATTCCGGCACAGTTCATCGGAATGGGATTGTTCTTGATCGTAGCTTCTACCATTGCGATCGTCCTTTTCAAGAAGCGAGAGCCAATCCAGGTGCTGACTGGGTTTGCACTTTTGTTAGTTGCCTTCTTCGTACTTCCAACGAGAGTTCACGAACGTTACCTAGTTCAAGCTTTCGCGATTCTGGCAATAATTTGGGCGACAAAACTGTGGCATCGCGTCGCTCTGATTGTGCTTTCGATCGCCAACACCTTGAACCTTCACGCCATCTTGGCAAAAGATCTGGACGTGCAAAACATGAGCGTTAGCGCACGAGATCCGGGCTTTGCTGTTGGCATCACCGATGCAATTCCATTCCAAGGGAAAGGGCCAGAAGGATTTGGGATTAGTTGGGTTCGATTACCCACCGACTTTGCCCGCGAAGAATGGGTCATCTGGCTTATAGTTGCAATCCACTTGGCTGCACTGGTGCTGGTGGCCATTGATTTCATCAGGTGTACCCAATTAAAGATTGGACGAATCAAGTGACCTTGGCGATGACACCACCAATGGGCTGGAATTCCTGGAACTACGGCTTAAATGAAATGGAGCGCGCCGACTTTAAGCGCCTAACTGAAAAGACAGTAATGGCGCAGGCGCAAGCCATGGTTGATTCCGGAATGCTGGCTGCCGGGTATGAATATCTTGTTCTTGATGACGGCTATCAGAACACCCGCCGCGACTTCAAAGGGCATTTGCAGGGACACGCACTGCGTTTTCGAGCTGGTATCCCAGCTCTGGCTGAGGGGATTCGTTCACTTGGTTTGAAGTTTGGAATCTACTCAGTGCCGGGAACTCTCACTTGTGCGCAGCAATATGACGACTACATCGCCGATGGCCTCGGTTCACTAGGCTACGAAACTCAGGATGCCCAAGCCTTCGCCGATTGGGGAGTTGAGTATCTAAAGTATGACTGGTGTCGCGCTCACCTAAACGACGGGTTGGAACCAAAGGCAGCTTTCAAGAAAATGTCCGATGCTTTGAAGGCGACCGGCAAGGAAATCGTGTTTTCGATCTCTGAGTATGGTCTCTACAAGCCTCACGAATGGGCTCCCGAAATTACCAACATGTGGCGAACCACCGACGATTTGTTCGCCCGTTGGGATTCGCTGATGTACACCCTTGATTTACAGGAGAACCTTTACCCCTATTCAAAGCCCGGAGCTTGGAATGACCCAGACATGCTTCAGATTGGCAACGGCAGCCTTACATCAAAAGAAAACCGCGCACACTTTTTCCTTTGGGCGGTACTCAATGCACCTCTGATGGCAGGAAACGATCTCACCAAGATGTCCGATGAAGTACGCGACCTTCTGATTCACCCGGGAGTTATTGCAATTGACCAAGACTGGGGAGGTCAACAAGGTCGATTGGTTCACAACACCGGAAGTGCTCAAGTTTGGACCAAGCCGATGTCCGATGGATCGAAAGCAAGCGTTCTGTTGGCTAGGGGTGAATCGAAAGAGACATTCAAACTTGGCGAACTGTTCCCCCACACGACAACGGTTACTGATGTTTGGAGTGGTGATTCCCTAGATGCTCGATCGGTCATCGAGGTAGGTAGTCACGATGCGGTGCTCATTCTTACCAGATGATTATATTAACCAGTAGTGATGGTCTTTCTGTAGCCGCGATCAATCCGGTCGGGGCGGCGCTTGCCGAGCTTTGGCAGGGAGCGACTCAGATTGCTGGTTCCCCAGACATCTACTCTGGAGTCACTCTCTTTCCTTGGCCAAACCGAATTCTAGGCGGAGTCTGGAGCCATAAAGGTAAACAGCGTAAGTTATCAGTAAACGATGTTCAACAAAATGCTGCTCTGCACGGACTGGTTTACGAAGAACGCTTTGACTGGGTGCAAGAGAGCTCTAACACCTGTTCTCTCTCGTTAGATCTTGAACCAAGTGAGGGTTATCCGTTTAGTTCACGGCTTAGAGTGACCTTTGTGTTGGACCAGGCCGCCCTAAAGATCACCCAAGAGGTTGTCAACGTAGGTAAAGAAGTTCTACCGTTTGCGATTGGTTTTCATCCATACTTTATAGCCTCGGATGACTGTCATTTCGAGTCCCCGTCGTATGAATTTCAGCTAGCAGATGTTCACGTGGATAAGACAGTTGGCCCGAAATGCAACAAAGTGCGACTGACGACATCGACTTATTCATTAGATTTTTCGGCTGATAACTCGGGCTATTTCCACATTTTCACCAATCGGTATGACGAACCGGGGAGAATCTGGTTTGCGATGGAACCTCAAACCGCACCTGCCGATTCATTGAATACAGGCACAGGCGTCACTGAACTGTCACCTGGGGAATCAACGAGCTTCATCTATCGCCTCAATTGGCGATGATTGACTAATGCAGAAGCCAGTGGGGCAGCAAAGAGTTTTCTCAACTGTAGCTAAAACGGATTGCAGTCTCAATCGCCTGCTGCCACTTAACATTTGAGATTTCATTGGTCTTAGAGTAGGTGCGATCGTTCTTCCAAAACTCGGATAATTCGGATTGGCTGCTAACTACACCTGCACCGAGCGCTGCGAGGTATGCCGCACCCATTCCGGTGCTTTCAATAACCGTTCCACGAGCCACTTCGCGATTAGCGATGTCGGCTTGCATTTGCATAAGCAAATTGTTTTTGCACATTCCGCCGTCAACGCGTAATTGGTTGATAGGTTTCCCGAGGTCTGATTCCATAGCTTCGATTAGGTCGCTAACTTGAAAAGCAACCGCCTCGAGAGTAGCTCTGGCTATGTGGGCGTCGGTGGTTCCACGAGTAATACCAAAGATGGTTCCTCGCACTTCGGGATTCCAGTAAGGTGCACCAAGCCCGGTTAGAGCTGGAACAAACACAACCCCATCGCTACTGGGAACTTGATTCGCCAACTCTTCAACGTCTCTAGATTCTTTGATGATTTTCAGGCCGTCACGTAACCACTGGACCGCGGAACCAGCTACGAAAACCGAGCCCTCCAGGGCGTAAGTGATCTCCCCGTTTGGTGACTGCCAGGCGATCGTTGTGATGAGGCCATTTTGGCTGGTGATTCTCTCGTTGCCGGTGTTAGTCAGCAGAAACGCGCCAGTTCCATAGGTGCACTTAGAGTCGCCTTCTGCGAAAGCCGCCTGACCGAACAAGGCCGCCTGTTGGTCTCCTGCCATGCCTGTGATTGGTGCTTCGATTCCTAGGAATGAATCTGGGTCGGTTTGGGCTAACTGTCCGTAGTTTGGAACAATAGTCGCCAATGAGTCTCGAGGAACATTGAAAATCTCAAGTAACTCATCGTCCCAGGTTGCGGTTTCGATAGCGCAAAGTTGAGTTCTAGATGCATTACTGGCATCGGTGATGAATGACCGACCGTTGGTGAGCCGACTAACCAGGTAGGTGTCGACGGTTCCGATTCGGGTATTGCCGGCCACCACCTCTTGCCAAATTTCTGGTTCATTTCGTTGAATCCAAATCAGTTTGGTTGAGGTGAAGTAGGGATCAAGACTTGTGCCGGTTTTGATTCGAATTATTTCTTGATGACGTTCTAGGTCGTCAACGATATCGCTGGTTCTGCGGTCTTGCCAAACGATGGCTCGTCTCGGAGCCTTTAGAGAGTCTTTGTTCCACAAAACCAGAGTTTCTCGCTGGTTGGTGATGCCGATCGCCTTAATGTTCTGGCTTGCGTTTAGTGCTTGGCGGGTTGCTCTAAGAGTGGCCTGCCAAATTTGTTCGGGGTCATGTTCTACCCAACCAGGCTGTGGGAAATGTTGTTCGAATTCGCTATAGCCGCGAGAAGTAATTTCCCCTTGCTCGCTAACCACCAACACGGTCACTCCCGTGGTTCCAGCGTCTATGGAGAGGATGCTCATTAGTGTGCCATTGGTTCCAAAGGAACCAGTTCCTTCTTCTTGGACGGCCATTCAACAATCAACATGGCCGAAAGCATAACGCTGCCACCGAGCACGCTTAGGAATTCGGGCTTTTCTTGACCAACTCCGTATGCGATAACGGCTGCCCAAACGACCTCGCTGGTGAGGATGATGGCCACGCGAGATGGGTCGAGAAAACCCTGAGCCCAGGTTTGAACAAAGAATGCGAGTGCAGTGGCCAAAACTGCGGTGAACACTACCGCGAACCAAACATCACCGTCTGGTGGTGGCTTGATTCCACCTTCAAGTGTTAGCGCACCGGCCCAACTGAGTAGGGCGCAGAAGGTGAGTTGAACGATGGTTAAGGCATAGCTGTCGTGTTTGGAACTCCAAAGACCGAGACCGATGATGTGAAGGGCAAATAGCGCCGCACAAATCAGCAAGGCAATCTCTCCCCAGCCAAATGCGATCGCGCCAGACGACAGAATCGCCAAACCGAGCGTGGCAAGAATCACACCCACGAGAGCTTTGGTGCTGATCTTGTGTTTGAGAATCATCCAGGCGAGCAGGGGTGTGAGTGCAACGTAAAGGCCAGTGTAAAAGCCGGTGATGGCAGCGGTTGAATAGAGCAGACCAATGGTTTGTGAAACATAACCGCCACCTAGAGCGAGACCTAGGATTCCTCCTTGAACAACCAAAGTCTTGTTGAACTTTTTCAAAACGCTAGGACGCACTGCCACCATGACGATCACGGCGAGAGTGAAACGAAAAGCCAAGAAGTTGAAAATAGGTTGGCGCTCGATTGCCGGTTCCATGAGAACGAAGCCGGCACCCCAGGAAATCGCCACTGTGAGCAGGGCTAACGCGGCTAAGCGGGACTTATTCATTTCTTTTTGCGGAGCACCGGTGAGTGGTTTTCTACATCAACGATCTGGTGGTCGTTGCTCAGGTGAATGACCGTGAAGCTTCCTGGTTTCAGGGCTGCAGCCAGGTGAAGTTTGATTTTCAATGCTTTGCTGGCGCGCTCTTCCAGGGCTTCAATCATGGTTGGCAGCACTGGTCGGTGGGTGCAAACAACCGACGGTTTACCCGAGGCCACAATTGCTTCCAGCGCTGTTTTAGTTGAATTTGGTTTCTTGGCGTTGGCAGCCTCGGTGAATTCCGGGCGAGTTTTTACCTTTACCTTGGAGCGTTGGGCATATGGGGCAACTGTGCTTAGGCAGCGCGTCCATGGGCTGGAATAAACAGTCTTTGCTCCGAAAGCTTTGAGAAGTTTAGGCAGTGCCTCAGCCTGAGCATTACCTTCGGTGAGTAGCGGGCGGCTCGCTTCGCCATCTTTCCAAGTTGCCCTAGACCGAGCCTTAGCATGGCGCAGAATGATGAGCGGAACCGTGTCGAGTAGCCCCTTTTTGTGAAGCGCAATGAGTTGATCCAACTGCTCTTGATCGTGGCTGTAACTCAACTTCTTGGCGGCGGCTGCCACTGAGAACCAAGCTACCTCGGCAACTTCCTCGTTTGGCTCGAAGTTGCTAGTAGCCAGCGACTTGTCGGTAACTTTGGCAGCCCAGTAGTGCACCTCTTTGAGGTTCTTGTTTGGAAGGAGGTAACGCTGAATTCCAAGCGGAACTCCAAGCTTGATCTTGAGCCCGGTCTCTTCACGAAGCTCGCGAACCGCGGTTTCCGGGAGGCTTTCGCCAGGGTCAACCTTGCCCTTGGCCCAGCTCCAGTCGTTGTACCTGCCACGGTGAACGAGGGCTACTTTGAGTTGGTTCTTTTCGATGCGCCACAACACGGCGCCGGCTGCGTAAACGGTCATTACTTGTTAGCCGACCTGCGGCCTGAAGTGAAACGCATTAGTTCATCTTGCACATCGGTAAGTTTCTTACCTTCTGCATCAAACTGGTGACGAGTCCAGGCGCCACTCGACTCGAGATGCCAGCTAGAAGTGTTGTCGCTCATCGCGAGCGCGAACAGATCTTGCAGCTCCTTGATGTGGTCGGGTTGCACGATTCGCACCAACGCTTCAACTCGACGGTCTAGGTTTCGGTGCATCATGTCGGCGGAACCGATAAAAATTTCTGGATCGCCATCATTTACGAAGGAAAATACGCGAGAGTGCTCTAGGTAACGTCCAAGCACTGAGCGAACGCGGATGGTTTCCGAAAGACCTGAAACTCCAGGCTTCACAGCACACATGCCGCGAACCAGGATTTCAACCGGCACACCGGCTTGGCTCGCTTTGTAGAGCGAATCGATAATCTGCTCATCGACGAGGGAGTTCACCTTGATTTGAATTCCGGCAGGCTTGCCAGCTTGATGAAGCCCGATTTCGCGTTCAATGCGTTCGGTCAGTCCCTCGCGAACGCCATTTGGTGAAACTAAAAGTGCCTTGAAGCTGGCGTCTGGGGCGAAGCCGGAAAGCTGGTTGAACAAACGAGTTAGGTCTTCGCCAACCTGTTCGCGAGACGTTAGTAGGCCGTAGTCTTCGTAGAAGCGAGCGGTCTTCGGGTTGTAGTTTCCGGTACCGATGTGACAGTAGCGGCGAAGGTTGTCGCCTTCTTGGCGAATAACCAGCGAAAGCTTGCAATGAGTCTTGAGGCCAACGATTCCGTAAACCACGTGAACGCCAGCCTGCTCAAGCTTTCTGGCCCAGGTGATGTTGTTTTGTTCGTCGAAGCGTGCCTTGATTTCAACCAGAGCCAAAACCTGTTTGCCAGCCTCTGCTGCATCAATCAGGGCATCGACAATCGGTGAGTCACCAGACGTGCGGTAGAGGGTCTGCTTGATAGCCAAGACCTTTGGGTCGGCGGCCGCCTGCGCCAAAAACTCTTGAACGCTGGTGGAGAAGGATTCGTAGGGGTGGTGAAGCAAAATCTCGCGCTCGCGGATGGCACGGAAAAAGTTAACCTTTTCTTCGTCGGTGTTTCGAAGGTAGCGGTTGGTCACCACGTTGTGCGGTGGGAAGTGAAGCTCGGCGCGCTTGATGCCGGCAATCTCGAAAAGCCCGGTCAGGTCTAGCGGCGCTGGAAGTCGGTAAACATCTTCCTCTTCGATGTCGAGTTCACGAACCAAAAGCTCCAGAACCTGAGGGTTAATGTCGTTGGCAACCTCGAGTCGAACCGGTGGGCCAAAGCGGCGTCGAAGAAGTTCTTTCTCCAAGGCAACCAGAAGGTTTTCCCCTTCGTCTTCATCAACCTCAAGATCTTCGTTGCGAGTCACGCGGAAGGTGTGGTGCTGCAAAACTTCCATGCCGGCAAAAAGCTTGGCTAGGAATTGACCGATGACGATTTCCAACGGCAAGAACTTCGCGTCGGTTGCCGTGCTGCCAGGAACGCGAACAAAACGAGGAAGTAGCGGCGGAACCTTTACTCGGGCAAAGTGCTCGGTGCCGTTTTCTGGGTTTCTAAGAACTACTGCAAGGTTTAGCGACAAACCCGAGATGTATGGAAACGGGTGAGCCGGGTCAACCGCCAGCGGTGTAAGCACCGGGAAAATCTGGTTATCGAAGTACTGCTTTAGCAATACCTGCTGTTCTTCGCTGAGTTCCGACCAGGTGGTTAAGCCAATTCCTTTGCTGCGAAGTTCTGGCTCGAGCAGGTCCTTGAAAAGATTTGCGTGGCGTAGCTGCAGGCGGTGTGCTTCGCTACTGATTGCGGCTAGAACTTCTGCCGGCTCCATGCCAGATGCCGAACGAACAGCTAGTCCGGTCGCAATTCGACGCTTGAGCCCAGCTACTCGAACCATGAAAAATTCGTCGAGGTTGGATCCGAAAATTCCCGCAAAGTTGACCCGTTCCAAAAGTGGAAGGGTGGCATCCTCGGCTAGTTCCAAAACGCGCTGATTGAAAGCCAGCCAGCTAAGTTCGCGGTCTAGGAAACGGTCGATCGGCAAGTCACCCAGATTGGGGATTGCGATCGCCATGGTTTCTTCAGACATGCATTCAATCTTGCCACTTATAGGTGGTCAGAAAGTAAACGATTAGTAACTAACCGGTTCTTCTTGAGCTTCGTCTTTGTTTGGGTTAAACGAGTAACCGCGGTTTCGAACCGTACCAATTAGTGGCTCTAGTTCACCGAGTTTGAAGCGTAGTCGTCGGATGTGAACGTCGACGGTTCTGGTACCACCAAAGTAGTCATATCCCCAAACTTCACTTAGTAGTTGATCGCGGGAGAAAACTCGACCCGGGTGCTGGGTTAGAAACTTCAGGAGTTCGAACTCTTTATAGGTTAGGTCTAGCGGAATACCGTGCACCTTGGCGGAGTAGGTGACCTCGTCGATGACGATTCCCGATGTTTCGACCAACTGTGAGAGTGCCTTTGGTTTGTTGCGGGCTAGAGCCAAACGAATGCGTGCGTCTACCTCGGCGGGTCCGGCATTCACGAGAATGATGTCTGTGGCCCCCCACTCTTCATTCACCGCCGCCAAGCCACCTTCGGTCAATACCAAAATGAGCGGGGCACTGAGTCCCGTGGTTAGAAGAATCTTGGCCAGTGACTTCATGTTGTTCAGGTCTTGGCGGGCATCTAAGAAAATTAGGTCGGCCGAAGGGGCGTTCACGATTCCGGCTGGTTCGGCAGGGATGTATCGAACCTTGTGGGGGAGCAAACTTAGGGCAGGCAGAACTTCAGACTCCGGCATTGCCGAAAGTACAAGAAGCTGAGCCATTTCTCTCCTAATGCTCGTAAGGGTAAGTTTAAGGTATGAAACAGGGTTGGGGCGAAATCATTCCCATTTGGATAGTGGTCGCTATTGCTACCGTTGGGATCTTCTTTCTCGACAGGCAGCAGGCTTTGGTGTGGGCCGGAGCCATCTTGGCTGGCTCATTGGCTGTGGTTTCGCTAATCCACCTCTTCAAAGAAGACGTCGACGGCTTTGTTCGCAAACTCATTTATGTTGCCGGCGGATCTTTCCTAATGCTGGCGACCGCATCGCTCTATCTTCTACTCACCTAGGAACTAAGTAAAGGTAAAATCAAAGCATGACTTTTTCATTCGAAGTGTTTTTCACCGGCCTACTAGTTTTGGCTTCTCTAGCCATCGTGGCAGTTTCAGCCCTAGTTCTCTACAAGCTCTTCAAGGGGCAGAAGTAGTTGTTCGAACTCCCTGAGGGTTTGCCGATTGAGCTAACCCCTCTAGCTTTTCTCGTTGGTTCCTGGGAGGGTACCGGAATTATCGCCATCGACGGCATCGAGCACGAGTTTTCTCAAAAAATCGAATTTGCCCATGACGGAACCGCTTCTTTGACCTACATTTCATCTGCGAAATTGAACGATGAATCCGGAACCGCACTGCCTAGCGAACTTGGTTATTGGCGCGTTGAGCGTCCACGTAATGATTTTGATTACGGACCGGGTCTGATTCCTGGCAAGGGCGAAAACCCGCTTACAGATTATGAATCGATGGAACAGTTCCGGGCTGAGCACGGAGGTTACAACATTGAAGTCTCCACGATTCACCCCGGTGGCATGGCAGAGCTCTACAAAGGCTGGGTGCGTTCTGCCCGCATTGAGATTGCTTCGGCTCACGGTGTGGCATTTGAGGGTGCCAAGACTTATCGTCACTCAACTCGCATGTATGGGCTGGTTGAGGGGGCACTACTTTGGGCGTGGGACATTGCGCTACCAGGCGGCGACCTAAAGTCGCACGCATCGGCTCGCCTCGAAAAGGTCGGCTAGTTGGCCATAGCCTCGTATGCCAATCCGCTGGTTGAACAGCGCGAATTACTGAGCGGTAAAGCTGCGGTTGCGCTTGATTCCAAAGTAATTCGAGTAATTGGTGACGACCGACTGAAGTGGCTACACGCACTCCTCAGCCAGAACATCGTGAATCTTGTGGCTGGTCAATCTGCCGAGGCCTTACTGTTGGATCCCCAAGGACACATCGAGGCAAATCTCCATATCGTTGACGACGGTCGAATCACGTGGCTGATTGTGGAGCAGGCTCAGGCCCAACTGGTTTTTGAACACCTCAACAAAATGAAACTTCGCACCAAGGTGAACATTGAACTTGATTCCGAATTACAAGTTTTTGCAACCTTTGGCGAGCCACTTCCGAACGCAAACGTGGTTTGGTTAGATCCTTGGCCGGAGGTAACCCCGGGCGGGCATCGCTATGCCGCCAAGTCGGGAGAGGTTTGGAACTACGTCGAATCAATTGCCGAATCATCTTCACTAGGTAAAGCCGGCACCTCAGCCCTCGAGGCAATCCGCGTTATGGCACACCGTCCGAGCATGGAAGAGGTAGATGAAAAGACTCTTCCGCACGAACTTGATTGGCTTGCCACCGGAGTGCACCTCAGTAAGGGTTGCTACCGAGGACAGGAGGCAGTTGCCAAGGTTCACAACCTCGGGCATCCGCCACGTCGGCTGGTTCTTCTTCACCTAGATGGCTCAGGTCACCTGCTTCCAGAAATCGGAGCGAAGGTTTATTTCGGAGAAACCGAGGTTGGTCGAATCACTACCGCTGGCTCACATTACGAAGCCGGGGCGGTTGCGCTCGCGGTAATCAAGCGCACGGTTCCCGAAAATGCCTTGCTCGAGGTTACCGGCTCGATCACGGCCAGCCAACAGGTGATCGTTCCACAAACTGCTGGAAAGACTGTGACGATTCCTAGAAAGAATCTGATGCGAGGCTCACGATGAACATCACCTGGACCCTCAAAGGAGCACTTGCAAGAGTGATCGAATCTTTGCCGCCGGTAATTCAAATTGTCCTGGCGGCGATTGCTTCTTACTCTTTCGCTTATTTTGTTTTGGGGCATGAAACCCCGCTACTTGCGGTCACCGTTACCATCACCACGCTCGGTTTCACTCGCGATGCCAGACCGAGGCGCGTTCTGGAATCGGCAATCGGAATTATCGCTGGACTATTTGCCAGCGAATTGCTGGTTAATTGGTTCGGGCAAGGCATCTGGCAACTCGCAGTAACCCTTCTGATCTGCCTGCTAGCAGCGCGCTTCATTACTCAGAGCGCCAGTTTCGCCCTAACCGTTGGCATTCAAGCCATGTTCATCCAAATTCTTCCCCTGCCCGCATCTCTATGGGATCGCCCGCTCGATGGCGTAACTGCTGCGGTAACGTCGCTGTTGGTTACAGTGCTCATTCCTCGCAACCCAAAGGGGTTGGCTCGTAAAGACGCAGCGGCGCTTTTCGCCGTGTTTATCGATTCTCTCGACTCCCTCCGCAGCGCACTTCGCGACGTCGATGTGAAAAAAGCCGACGAAATTTTGTTCAAGGTTCGCAGAACTCAGCCGCTGGTTGATAACTGGCGAATGTCTCTCGACAGCGCGGTTGCAATCTCAAGACTTTCCCCGTTCCTGAAGAAACAGCGCTACGACCTCGGTGCCCAGCTCCGACTCATGCGTGGCATGGATTTGGCCACCAGAAACTTACGAGTGATCGTGCGCCGCGTCGATTTTCTCATTCGTGACGGCGTGAAGCGTCCTTACCTAGCCGACCTCATCGAGCAGATTTTTGAAGCAACCACTAACCTTTCGAAAGCCACTGAAAACGAAGAGTTCCTATTTGAGGCAAGGGCTGGTTATCTAGAAGTAATTCACCAGCTTGACCCAAAAAAGTTCGGCATCGCAGACCAGCTTCGCGAGGCATCAGTTTTGCTGCTGCTTCGACCAATGTTGGTTGATTTACTTTGCGCAACTGGCATGAGTGAAGACGATGCCAGGGACGAACTACCAGCTGTTTAACTCACAGCGTTCGCTCAGCATGCTGTGTCTAAATTGAGAGTATGAGTTCGGAGAAAAACATGTCAAGAAAAATAGCAATTCTCAGCGTTGTGCTCGCTGGCGCTGTCGCCCTTAGCGGTTGCACCATCAACATTGGAACCGCAGCCGACGACCGGCAAGGAATGATGAACCACGATGCCTCATCGAACTATTCGTCGCAAGACATCATGTTTGCCCAGATGATGATTCCGCACCACCAGCAGGCGGTAGACATGGGAACCCTAGCCGAAACTCGGGCCAGTAACGCAGAAGTAAAAACCATTGCCGCTCAGATCAAAGCTGAACAGACACCGGAAATTGAGCAGATGAAATCGTGGTTGGCTGATTCGAACGCCGGGATGGATATGGGTCACGAAATGGCCATGGGCGGGATGCTCTCGACCACCGAGATGAAAAGCTTGGAAAACGCGACCGGCGCCGAATTCGACAAACTTTACGTTGCTGGAATGATTGGCCACCACGAGGGTGCCGTTCAAATGGCGCAAATGGTCTTGCTGTCAGCCAATCCGGAAGCAAAGGCTCTTGGCGAGGCAATTGTGGAATCTCAAACCAAGCAGATTACCTATCTAAAGGCTTTGCTAGCGAAACTGGGCTAACCGCGGCCCAATCCACGCTCAGTTCCCCGAGTCGCCAACGCTTTCGGTTGACCACTATCGGCCAACCGGAAGCTGCAAGAGTTTCACACACCGCCAACCAGCGTTGCATCGCACCGAAAGTCTGGAGTGGTGCGTGAGTTGCCCAGGCCTGGTCAAGCGCTTTCAAGTATTCGTGAATCTTCTCACCTGCAGTGTTGTGGTGGATCAGCGCCTTAGGTAGCCGTTCGGCCACAATGCTTGGGTGTTCGAGGCTTCCCAAATGAAGCGATATTGTGAAAAGCTTCGGCCCCTGCCTGGTTAGCGTGACCCAGCTACTTACTCGGCCGATTTCGTTGCAAGTTCCTTCAACAAGAACCCCGTGCTCGCTGAGCCTTGAAAGCATGAGTTCCCAGGCCGCCGCCACATCACGTTCGTCATATTGCCGAAGAACGTTGAACGCTCGAATTACTTGGGCGTTGTCAACGCCGGCAGGGAGCGGAGTTTCAAATCCTCCGAGCAAGAAGTCGAGCCCGGGTTCAGCGATCTCCAAGCCTTTGGCAACGCGGTCTTTCTCGATTTCAATACCAACCACGCGGACCTCGGGATTCACCTTTCGGAGGCGTTCCCTGAGTTCGATTGCAGTGATTGGCGATGCCCCGTAGCCGAGGTCGACCACCACGGGATTGTTGGACTTCATGATTGGAAGCGACGCGATGAAGCGATCGACGCGACGCAACCGGTTGGGGTTGGTCGTTCCTCGGGTAACGGTCCCGATCCTTTTAGCTGAAGCCACCTATCAAGACTAAACTTGAGCGCATGTCACACGAATACACACTCATTTTGTTGCGCCACGGAAACTCGGTTTGGAATCAGGAGAACCTGTTCACCGGTTGGGTAGATGTTGAACTTAGCGACCAGGGTCGCGCCGAAGCCAAGCGTGCCGGTGAACTGCTAGCCGAGTCTGGTTTGAAGCCAGACCTGCTTTACACCAGCAAGCTAAAGCGTGCCATCAACACTGCACACATTGCGTTGAACGCGGCTGAGCGGGTGTGGATCGACGTGAAGCGCGACTGGCGCCTAAACGAACGCCACTACGGTGCCTTGCAGGGCAAGGACAAGGCGCAGACTTTGGCTGAGTACGGTCCGGAGATGTTCCAAACCTGGCGTCGTTCTTTCGATGTGCCACCACCGCCAATCGACGACAACGACAAATTCTCCCAGGCCCACGATGAGCGTTATGGAGAACTAGGTAGCAATATTCCAAAGACTGAGTGTTTGAAAGACGTCTTGGTTCGCATGCTTCCGCTCTGGAACGACGAGATTGCTGAAGACCTAAAGGGTGGAAAGACCGTTTTGGTAACCGCTCACGGGAACAGCCTTCGCGCTTTGGTTAAGCACCTCGACGGACTTTCAGATGACGAAATTGCCGAGCTAAACATTCCAACCGGAATCCCACTCGTTTACAAGTTGGACGCTAACTTCAAGCCACTGGTAGCCGGTGGAGAGTACCTAGACCCAGAAGCAGCAGCCGCTGGAGCAGCCGCTGTAGCGGCTCAGGGTAACAAGAAGTAAGTTACTCGGTTTCGTTCCAAGCACCGGTGGTTAGGTAACTAACCTTGGCCGAGATGTCGACCACGTGGTCGGCGAAGCGCTCGTGGTAACGGCTGGCGAGGGTTACGTCGACGGTAAACATCGCGTTCTCTTTCCAGTCATCGGCCAAAACAACATCGAATACGTGGCGGTGCAGGGCGTCGACGCGTTCATCCTGGGCCTGAATCTCGCGTGCAAAGTCAACGTCGGTGTTGGCAAGAAGTTTGGTCACCTTGCGGGCTAGCTCGATGTCGAGCTGACCCATCTCTTCGAAGGTAGCCTTTAGCGAAGCCGGAACAGCAGAGCCCGGAAACCGGTAGCGGGCGATGGCGGCGATGTGGCCAGCAAGTGCGCCCATGCGCTCGAGCGAAGCCGAGATGCGCAGTGCCGAAACCAAGATTCTTAGGTCACGGGCAACGGGGGACTGACGGGCAAGAATGCGAATTACGAGTTCGTCGAGAGCTAATGCCTTTTCGCCGGCCTGGTCAGCGATTGCAATAGCCTCATCAGCCAAGGCGACATCCGAGGTGTTGAATGCCTTCGAAGCCTTTTCGATGATCTTGGTTGCATCTTCGGCGATTTCAACCAAACGGGTCTGAACCTCGTGCAGCTGACTCTGAAAAACTTCGCGCATGGTTATGCCTTTCTTAGCGTTCTCGAACACCCTTTCAGTCGAAGGTAAACAAATGACAAATTATCGTTGAACGCCCCGAGAATAAAGGGCAATCAGGGGTCTCAAAAATGGCTGCCGACCCCTGGCATAACCTACTGTTAATAATGTGAACGAGTTTCTAGCCAACACCTTGATCGCCATCGCGGGCATCTCGGTTGGCGTGCTTGTTGGACTTTTGGTCGGTCGCGCATATCGCCAAGATTTGGCCGAAGAGCTCGAGGCCGCAACTAGCCAAGACACCGTTGCCGACACCCTTGAAGTGCTCTCAACCCCGGCGATTTTGCTTGACGGCGTAAACACCATCACGAGTGC
>JBJOJC010000028.1:0-3197 GCA_046046825.1 Actinomycetota bacterium
CGTTGGTTCAACCCCGATTGCCAAGTATGTTTACGAGCAAGGAGCCAAGCACGGTAAGCGCGTTCAGGCTTTGGGTGGCGCGAAGAACCACATGCTCGTGCTTCCAGATGCAGACCTAGACCTAGTTGCCGACTCGGCAATCAACGCCGGTTTCGGTTCTGCTGGTGAGCGTTGCATGGCCATCTCGGTGGTTGTCGCAGTTGAGCCAGTAGCTGACCCGCTGATTGAAAAAATCGTGGAGCGCATGAACAAGCTGACCATCGGTGACGGCCGTCGCAACTGCGACATGGGACCTCTGGTTACCCGCGAACACCGCGACAAGGTAGCTTCTTACATTGAGATTGCAAATCAGGACGGCGCCAAGGTTGTCGTCGACGGACGCGGAATTAACGTCGATGGCGATGCCAACGGATTCTGGCTTGGCCCAACCCTGATCGACCAGGTTCCAACCACGTCGAAGGTTTACACCGAAGAAATCTTTGGTCCAGTGCTGTCGATTGTCCGCGTGAAGACCTACGAAGAAGGCGTGAAGCTAATCAACGAAGGTGCTTTCGGAAACGGAACCGCAATCTTCACCAATGACGGCGGTGCCGCTCGCCGTTTCCAGAACGAAATCGAGGTTGGAATGATCGGCATCAACGTGCCAATCCCTGTTCCAGTTGCTTACTACTCGTTCGGTGGTTGGAAGAACTCTGCGTTCGGCGACACCAAGGCCCACGGCGTTGAAGGAGTTCACTTCTTTACTCGCGGCAAGGCAATCACCAGTCGCTGGTTAGACCCAAGCCACGGTGGAATCAACCTAGGTTTCCCACAAAACTAGCCATGACCTGGTTTTACCCAAAGGGAACGCTTGCAAAATCCGGTTGGGATGTTGTTGTAGACAACTCCCTGCCGGGTTGGCAGCACACCGGCCTTCGGGTTGGAACCGTTACCGGTAAAACCTTGGAACTTGAGGCAAACGCCAACGAGCGCATCATCTTTGCTCTCGAAGGTCTCGGTCT
Organism: Actinomycetota bacterium; assembly: GCA_046046825.1. Taxonomy (GTDB): domain Bacteria; phylum Actinomycetota; class Actinomycetes; order Actinomycetales; family Microbacteriaceae; genus Rhodoluna. Next base: position 1,002 of record JBJOJC010000028.1, read on the forward strand.
AACCGTTGATTACCAAGTTGACGGGGGAGAGTGGGTCAAGGTTTCACTGCGCGGGCGTGAATCGGTCTTCCATGGAACCACCGACCTTCTGTATGTCCCGCTAAATACCGCAATTAAGATCTCAGGCGACGGCCGTGTGGCTGTCGGTGAAGCGCCTGCTAAAAATGCCAAGCCAGCTCGATTGATTAACAAGGACGAAGTGCCGGTGTTAGTTCGAGGTGCCGGTCGCGAGTCTCGCCAAGTTCACAATTTCGGAGTTCCGGAAAGCCTAGATGCCGACCGCTTTATCGTGGTTGAGGTAATCGTTCCTAGTGGCAACTGGTCTGGAATCCCGCCTCACAAACACGATGTCTATGTTGAAGGAGTTGAGTCGAACCTCGAAGAGATCTACTACTTCGAAACCGCACAGACTCGTGGCTCGGAAACTGCCAACAACGATCCTTACGGCCTGCTTCGCGTTTACGCCTCCGATGAGCGAGAAATCGACGTTCTTGAAGAGGTTCGCTCGGGCGATGTTGGTTTGGTTCCTTACGGATGGCACGGCCCGGTTTCGGCGGCTCCAGGCGCTGACCTTTATTTCTTAAACATCATGGCCGGACCAGACCCTGACCGAAGTTGGAACATCACCGATGACCCAAACCATGCCTGGATTCGAGACACCTGGCATCACCAAGACCCAGACCCAAGACTTCCATACCAGGCATAACTAGGAGAAGAAAATGACCACTCGCAGAATGACTGTAAGTCAGGCAATTGTTGAGTTCCTTTCGAACCAGTACACCGTTGATGGCGACATTCGTGTTCGCACCATCGAAGGTATGTACGGCATCTTCGGTCACGGCAACGTAGCCGGAATCGCTCAAGCGCTGCTACAGAAGTCGGAAACCGACCCAGCGGCAATGCCTTTTCACCAAGCCCGCAATGAGCAGGCGATGGGTCACGAGTCAATCGCCTACGCTCGCATGACGCGTCGTCGTTCAACTTTCGCCTGTGCAGCTTCAGTAGGTCCAGGTGCTGCAAACCTGCTAACCGCTGCTGCGGTGGCAACTACTAACCGCCTGCCGGTTTTACTTCTTCCTTCAGACACCTTCGCCAATCGCGTAGCTGATCCAGTTCTTCAGCAGTTGGAACTACCTCACGACGCCAGCATGACCGTGAACGATGCGTTCAAGCCGCTCAGTCGATTCTTCGACCGCGTTCAGCGCCCAGAGCAGCTCTATTCGGCTCTTTTAGGTGCCATGCGCGTGCTGACGGACCCAGTTGAAACCGGTGCCGTTACCATCGCGCTACCTGAAGATGTTCAGGCCGAAATTATCGATGTTCCTGAAGAATTCTTGGCACCTCGTGACTGGGTGATTCGCCGTCCGCGTCCGGATGCTGGCATCATTGCTCAAATCGCTGCGGTCATAAAGAGCGCCAAGAACCCGCTAATCGTTGCCGGTGGCGGAGTAATTTATTCGGATGCAAATTCAGAACTTCAAGATCTTGTTGAGGCTACAGGAATCCCGGTTGGTATGTCTCAGGCTGGGGTTGGTTCCCTAATCTGGGACCACGCTCAGAACCTTGGTGCTGTAGGTGCCACCGGAACCAGTGCAGCCAACCGAATTGCAGCCGACGCAGATGTGATTATCGGTATCGGAACTCGCTACTCAGATTTCACCACATCTTCGCGAACCGCATTCCAAAACCCAAACGTGCGATTCATCAACATCAACGTTGCGAGCTTCGATGCCTTTAAACACGGATCGAGCCTTCCGGTAGTAGCCGATGCACGTGAGGCAATCCTTGAGTTGATTGAAGCTCTAGCGGGGTACCAGGTGGACGATGAATATCGCGAGGAGTACGGTAACCAGAAAAAACTTTGGGACACCGCCGTTGATGAGTCATTCGTTGACCAGCAACGAGACCTGCCTGGTCAGCCTGAAATTATCGGAGCTGTGAATGAAGCGTCCGACGAATTCGACACGGTAATTTGTGCCGCTGGGTCGCTCCCCGGCGACCTGCACAAACTATGGCGCGTGAAATCAGAGCTCGGCTACCACGTTGAATATGCGTTCTCATGCATGGGTTACGAAATTGCCGCCGGTTTGGGTGTGGCCAGGGCTAAGACCAAGGGCGATTCGATTGTGATGGTCGGTGACGGCTCCTACCTGATGATGAATACCGAATTGGTCACTGCGGTGGCCGAGCGCATCA
>JBJOJC010000029.1:0-5768 GCA_046046825.1 Actinomycetota bacterium
GTTGCGCTGAACCTGCTCTTTGGTTGGCCGCTTCTTGCCGGTTGTTTGGCCGCCGCAGTTGTTTCGACTGGTCTTCTCTATCTGAAGTCTCGCGGTCGAGGAAAATCATTTGAGTACTTCATCTTTGGGCTCATTGTTCTCACCAGCTTTGGATTTATCTCCGCGATTACGTCATGGTCGCCCGTGGCAACCGACTTCTTGGCCGGCCTCTCCCCGCGCCTAGTCGACGAAGAGTCGGCGTTGCTAGCCCTAGGCATCCTAGGCGCCACAATCATGCCTCACGCGGTCTACGTGCACTCAGCGCTGAGTCGCGACCGCCTTGGCGCCCTGGCCAATGGAATCGACAACCGCCGCCTGGTTCGAATCATCAAGTGGGACGTATCGTTAGCGATGTTGATTGCCGGCACTGTGAACATAGCCCTTTTAGTGCTGGGTGCCGTTATCGGAATTACCAACCGCAGCGACGACGTGATTTCCACGGTTTTCTCAGAAATTCTCGGTGCTGGTGGCGCTACCTTCGCCGTGCTTTTTGCTCTAGCCTTGCTCGCCAGCGGTTTGGCTTCAACCTCGGTTGGAACCTATGCCGGGGAGGTCATCTTCGATGGCCTTTTGATTAAAAAGTCACTTCCACTGATCGTTCGCAGGTTGATCACGCTGGTTCCAGCATTGTTTGTCCTGTCGCTAGGGCTTAGCGCAACTGATGTTCTGGTGATGAGCCAGGTGTTCCTGAGCTTCGGAATACCTTTTGCCCTGTTCCCGCTTATCCGCCTAACCTCAGATCGCTCATTGATGGGCGACATGAAGAACCACGTCATTACCAAGGTGCTTGGCTACTCGGTTGCGGTAGCACTATCGGCACTAAACCTATGGATTCTGATTCAGGCTTTTAGTTAGCGAACTGCAGCGGTAACTCCGGCTACCGGAGCAATCGCAACCCACTGACCACTTTCTGCCGAGCGTTCAACCGCCTCGCAAACAGCAGCTGCAGAAACCGCATCATTGATGTTTGAGTTCAGGTGCTTGGTTCCCACAAAAGCTTCGAGGAACTTGCGTGCTTCAATTACCTTTAGGTCGTCGAAGCCCATGCTGGTTCCGGCTCCTGGCTGGAAGTGGTCGAAGTCGCCGAAGCCAGGGCTTGCCATTACTCGGGTATAGCCAACCAAATCACTTTTGCGTCCGACAGCGATGTCTAGTTCGTTCATACGCTCGAAGTCCCAGTGGAGCGAACCTTCGGTTCCGTAGATTTCAAAGTTATACGAGGCGCGTGGCCCAACCGAAACGCGCGATGCTTCTAAAGTTCCCACCGCTCCAGCGCCTACCGCGTTGTCGGCGAACCTAATCATCATTCCGGCGTAGTCTTCGTTCTCAACATCACCAAGTTCTCCCCCTTCGATGACGTCGAAGTGAGTGCCCTTACCCATCTGCTGAATCGGGCGCTGCTTGATCACGGTTGAGGTCATGCCAGAAACGCTGGCAATCGGGCCGACAACATACTGAACTAGATCCACCAGGTGACCCATGAGGTCGCCGAGTACGCCTGAGCCAGCGAGCTTGCGGTTGAAGCGCCAAGATAGGGCGGCGTTTGGTTCGGCCGAGTAGTCGGCAAAGAAGGTGCCGCGAATGTTGGTGATTCGCCCAATTCGACCCTCTGCGATTAGTGCCTTGGCCTTCTCAACTGCGGGTGCGTGGCGGTAGTTGAATCCAATGCTCGAAACTACGCCTGATGCGGCAGCTGCTTCTTGAACAGAACGGGTTTCCGCTTCGCCGCGACCCACTGGCTTTTCGATCCAGAAGGCTTTGCCGGCTTTAGCTGCGGCTATTCCAATCTCGGCGTGAAGGAAGTTTGGGGCACAAATTGAAACCACGTCGACGTCGGGATGATTTAGAACCTCGTGGTAATCAAGGGTTGACTCTTCGAAGCCAAGAACGTCTTTGGCGTAGTCACCTCGAGATGGTTCCGTATCCGCGGCGATTACCAGACGAGGCTTGATCCCGAGCTCGGGGTAGACCACAGGAATCGCTTGGTAAGCGCGAGAGTGAACTTTACCCATCCAGCCAACACTGACTAAACCAACACCAATTTGCTTTTGCTCAGACATGTTTTGCAACTCCAACTTAGGAACGTTCCATTTGTATTAACAATAAAACATTAGTTGAGATTAGTTGAGCTTGGTGCTTGAATTTCTGACCACGAGACCAGGTTCGATAAAGATTTCCTTGCCCTGATACTTTTTGAGAGCATTGTGGTCGGTTAGCAGCCAAACCACCTGGCTAACGATGCTCTCTTTATCCTGGTCGATGGTGGTTAGGCTGACCCGTTCGAGTGAACTAAAGAACGTGTTGTCGTAACCTGTTACCGCAACTTTGTGATTTGCTCGCGCCAGAGCGTCTTGAACACCAAATGCCACGTTGTCGTTGAAACACACCATTGCAGTTGGCTTTAGCTTTAGAGCCTCGAGACCAGCGATCAAACCGGCGGCTTCGGTTCTGGCTAGCCCGGTAGAAACCGTGCTGAGTTTCAACTTATGAAGTTTCGCCTGGTTCTCGTAGGCCGAGCGGCGGTCTTTGGCAACCCGCTCAGACTCGGGACCGATGTAGACGATGTTCTTGTGGCCCAGGGTGAGAAGGTGATCCAGAATCTGCTTCATCGCGGTGTCGTCGTTACTTCGAACCGAAACGGCTTTGCGCAGCGCACCCTTCGACGAAAGAACCTGAACCACCGGAAGGTCTTCAGGAATGTTTTTGAATGGGGTGTGGTCGACCAATCCACCAACAATAAGCAAGCTGCTCGGTTTTAGATCAAGCAGGTGCTGAATCGGAACCGGATCAATCTTTTCAACCCCGTCGATGTTTGAGATCGATGATGTGGCGAAGAAACAAAAGATTCCTTTTGCCGCGAAGGCCTGCCGGGCTAGGTCGGCGAACTCGGTGAAAAGAGGGTTGTGGAAATCGGCGATGACGATGCCAACGAAACCGTTGTTTCCCGATCGCAGCGCGCTGGCGAAAGCGTTTGGGGTGTAGCCAAGTTCCTTGGCGGCCTTCAGCACAATCTCACGACGCTTCTGGCTAACCCCGCTGTCGGATTTGAAAACGAGTGCGACCAACGACTTCGAAACGCCAGCGCGCTCGGCAACATCGTGGATTGTTGGTCTCTTTGCCATAGGTATATTTCATCACGAAAAGAAGCGACCCCCTGCACCCGAGAGCGCAGGGGGTCGAATCAGTTACTACTAGTGCTGAGCTGCCTTACCGATAGCTGCGCCAGATAGCGAACGAACTTCAAGCTCGGCATACTTAGCCGTGTTGTTTTCGCTCGAGGTAACGGTTCCAAGCCATCCGAAGATGAAGCCGAGTGGAATCGAAACGATACCTGGGTTAGCCAGTGGGAAGAAGTCGAAACGTAGTCCGCCCTCAACGAATGGGATTAGCGAAGTCGCTAGACCCGAAACGTTTGGAGAGAAGACCAACAGGATCAACGCAGAGCCCAAACCGCCGTAGATTGCCCAAACAGCACCGCGGGTGTTGAACTTCTTCCAGAACAGCGAGTAGAGCACAGCTGGAAGGTTGCCCGAAGCTGCGATTGCGAAGGCAATTGCAACGAGGAAGGCCACGTTCAATGACTGGGCACCGATTGCGAGCACGATCGAAACTAGACCAATCACGATAGCGGCAAGCTTGGCAACGCGAACTTCCTTCTCAGGAGAAGCGTTACCCTTCTTGATTACGCTGGCGTAAAGGTCGTGAGCAAACGACGACGAGCTAGCAAGAACCAAACCGGCAACAACTGCAAGGATGGTCGCGAACGCGATGGCACCGATGATGGCAAGCATTACGGCTCCTCCGGTGGTTCCGGTTCCGCCACCCAAGAACTCAGCAAGCTGAGGAGCAGCCACGTTACCCGATGGGTCTACCGGCACCAATAGCTTCTTGGCATCGGCCGAAAGGGTAGCAACCTGGTCGAGCGGGGTACAAGCGGCATCGCCATTAGCGATAGCTGCACCCTTAGCGTCCATTAGGCAATTGTTGGCATCAACCTTGTAACCGCGGAATAGGTTGGTACGGCTGAGCAGAGCTGCTGCACCGAAACCTAGAGCGATGGTCATTAGGTAGAAGGCACCGATGTTACCAATTGCCCAGTTGACCGACTTACGTGCGGCCTTCGAGGTTGGAACGGTGTAGAAACGGATCAAGATGTGTGGAAGACCTGCGGTACCAAGAACCAAAGCCAAGCCAAGCGACACTAGGTCTAGGCGAGACCACAGGGTCTTTAGTGGGTCTAGGTTTCCAGCAGCGTCCAATACGTCCTTGCCGAACTTCAAACCAGGCTGAAGGAAAGCGTCTTCCTTGCCAGAGTTCTTAGCGGCAGCACCCAAAAGGTCTGAGATGTTGAAGTTGAACTTCATCAAAACGAGAACGGTTAGAAGTGCGGCACCAGTCATTAGCAGGAACGCCTTCAGGATCTGAACGTAGGTTGTTCCCTTCATTCCACCGATGGTCACGTAAAGGATCATCAAGATACCAACACCAGCGATGATGAGGTTCTTGGTGCCTGGGTCGGTGATTCCGAGCAGTAGCGAAACTAGCGCTCCCGCACCAACCATCTGAGCCATCAGGTAGAAGATCGAAACTACTAGAGTCGATGACGCAGCAGCGGTTCGAACCGGAACCTGACGCATACGGAAGGCAAGTACGTCACCCATGGTGAAACGACCCGAGTTACGAAGCGGCTCTGCAATTAGTAGCAGGGCGATAAGCCACGCAACCAAGAATCCGATTGAGTAAAGGAAGCCGTCGTAACCGAATAGGGCGATGGTTCCGGCGATACCTAGGAACGATGCAGCCGACATATAGTCACCGGCAATAGCGAGACCGTTTTGGAAACCGGAGAAGCTGGCACCACCGTCGTAGAAGTCGGTTGACTTTTTGTTGGTGCGACCTGCTCGCCAAACGATGAACAGGGTGAGGGCAACGAAGGCGCCAAACAGTAGTGAACTCAGGGTTGTTGATGACATTAGTTGCTCAACTTCCCTTCAACTTCACGGGCGATCTTGTCTGATGCGTCGTCGAGGTGCTTGGTCGAGTGCCTGTCATAGGCCCAGGCGATACCGAAGGTTGTTATGAACTGAAGCAGTCCTAGTAGGAAGGCAAGGTTGATGTTGCCAAATAGTTTTGTGTTGATGAAATCACGCGCAAAACCGGTGAGTAATACATAAAGGAAATACCAAGCCAGAGAAAGCGCGGCAACTGGGAAAGCGTAGTTGCGGAACTTCTTTTTCAGGGCTTGGAATTCCGGGCTGGCTTGGGTTTCTACCCAAACCTTTTCGTTCTCTGACGATCCCATTGAACTCCAATGTTCATAGTTAAAGACCATTCGGCTTTGAATGGACTGAAGCGTGTATCCCACGCACCATTCCAAAATCTATACCTAGAATCGCGGTCTATTCCCGAAAACCCAGCACGTTATGGAGTCGTTATAACTTGGAATTCTTGCCTAGCAAACCGGTTCCTTGCTCGGAACCTTTCCGCTGATGAAGAAATCGTCGACGGCTTTGCTCACACATTCGTTAGAGCGACCATAAGCGGTGTGTCCCTCGCCCTTGAAGGTGATGAGGAAACCATCGGCTAAAACATCGTGAGCTAGGTCAACCGCTTGCTCAAAAGGAGTTGCCGGGTCGCCGGTGGTGCCAATTACCAAAATTGTTGGAGCACCCTTTGCGGCATAACTCTGAGGACGTTCGGCAACCGGGTAAGGCCACTGGTCGCAAAGC
>JBJOJC010000030.1:0-3363 GCA_046046825.1 Actinomycetota bacterium
TTGTAAGCCAGACGAGGTTCCGGAGTCAATCGAGTTCAACGGAATTTGGTCGAACCCACCCATCCGTGTTGGCAAAGATGTATTACACGACATCCTGAAAACCTGGCTGCCTCGCTTAGCGGTTGGGGCCGAAAGCTACCTCGTGGTTCAGAAGAATCTGGGTGCCGATTCGCTACTGCGCTGGCTGCAGGATGTTTTGCCTAAAAAATTCGTGAGCATTCGAGTTGACACATCAAAGGCGTTCCGCGTTCTGCGAGTTACCAAAAAGGCTTAGAAGAAAGTTTCGGCGTCGATTTCGCCATCGAAGCTGAGCTCGGCCGCCCCGGAAAGACCAACATGTTCTCCCTCTTCGGTTGGGAACATACGAACCCCCAGAGTTCCGCCAGGAACAGTTACCGTCCAGATGTTTGGAGCACCCTGACCGGCCCAGTGTCTGGTGGCTAGTGCTGCTGCCACGATTCCCGTGCCGCAACTTAGCGTTTCTCCAACGCCACGCTCAAAGACACGCATATCAATCGAGCCAACCCCGTCGACCACCATCGGTTCGTCAGGAACCACGAATTCTACGTTTGCTCCGCTTTCCGGTGCAGGTTCTAGTTTTGGTGCCTGATGCAGATCAAGCGCCGACAGTTCATCTTTTGACGCCAAGGCAACAACCACATGAGGATTACCCACATTGATACCTTGACCCGGGCGACCAACTGGCAACTTGGCAGCGTGCACAGTGACCTCGTCGGTCAGTTTCCAACGACCCATGTCAACCGCAAAACCAGCTCGGTTGGGCTGAACATCTCTAACCCCTGCTCGAGTACCGACCGTAAGGGTTTCGCCATTGCTAAGAGTTACCAAGCCCTTTTCGATTAGGTATCTAGCGAAGACTCGAACGCCGTTTCCGCACATCTCGGCTTTCGAACCGTCGGCGTTTCGATAGTCCATGAACCACTTGGCCTCAGGGTTTTCCTTCAGAAGTTCCTGACCTTCAGGCACGAATTTACTCTGGATTACTCGAATGAAACCGTCGGCGCCGATTCCGAAGTGGCGATCGCACAGCTTTGCGACCTGACCCACCTTGAGATCTAGAGAATTGTCGTCGTCATAAATCAACACGAAATCGTTTCCGGTTCCGTGCCCTTTGGTGAAAGGAATGATTCTTGCCATGTTTACCAGCCTAGGTGTTCAAATGTTCGGTGACGAGGTTCATGATGTTCGACGTGGAATTAGCATCTTGATAATCGAACCAATTTATGCGTGGATCTCTGCGGAACCAAGACATCTGTCGTCTGGCATATCGTGCGGTAAGACGTGCCGTTTCTTCGATTGCCTCGGTCTCACTTAGATGGCCGTCAAGTTGAGCCAAAGCCTGACTGTAGCCAATTGCTCTAGACGAGGTTTTGCCCTCGCGAATGCCGTGCGGTATCAGGCTCTCAGCCTCCGAAACCAAACCCTGCCCCCACATGCGCGCCGCACGGGTTTCCAAACGTTGTACTAGGTGGGCTCGCTCGGAGTTAAGGCCAAGTTCGAGCACGGGTTGCCAACTCTCGTTTAGGTCGGGTAACTTGGCAGCAAAGTCGTCGCCGGTAATCGTAACCACTTCGAGAGCGCGAACGATTCGTCGACCGTTCTTCGGATCGATTCGACTCGCGGTATCGGGTGCTAGTTGAGCAAGCCTTCGGTAAAGCTCCGACTCCCCCACTCGCTCCAGTTCACTCTCTAACTCGGCTCGCACTTTTTCATCCCTGGCTGCGAAGCCAAACTCGTTCAGGACCGATGCAATGTAAAGCATCGAACCACCAACCAGAATTGGGGTGATGCCATTCGCTTGAAGTTCGAGAATCTTGGCCCTGGCTTGCGGTTGGTATTCGGCTGCCGTTGATTCGTCGGTGATTTCTAACCAGTCGAGCAGGTGATGCGGTATCCCATCTCTCTCCGCCTCGCCCAACTTCGCAGTACCGATGTTCATGCCGCGGTAAAACTGCATCGAATCAGAGTTGATAATCTCGGCTCTGCCTCCAAGAGACTCGATGTGCTTAGCAATGGCGATGCCAGTGTCGCTCTTACCCGTGCCGGTTGGCCCAACAACCGCAATCAACTTGGTCATTTGCGGGGGCTGAGGCTAAGACTCTTGCGCTTGGTTTCAGTTTCGGCTGAAATGCGTTCGAAAGCGTCGCCGCCGATGGTTCGGCGTACCGTGATTTCGTCTGCCGACTTAGGGTCGGCCATGAGGTGATATGGAGCGGCATCGGTAATGGTTGCGGTCACCAGGTCGCCTGGACGAGGTGCTCTCATGCCCGCAGGTAGCGAGAAATGGACGAGGCGATTGTCCCTGGCGCGGCCAGTAAGCCGACCCGTTGCGTCGTCTTTTCGTCCATAGTTAGCAACCAAGACCTCAACAGTTTTACCAATTTGAAGTTTGTTTTCGTTCCAGGCAACTTCGTTGGCCAGAGCCAAAAGTCTCTCGAATCGATCCTGCACAACCTCTTTAGAAAGTTGATCTGGCAACGTAGCTGCAGGCGTTCCAGGGCGCTTGGAGTACTGGTAGGTGTAACAGATCGAGAACCTGGATTTACGAACCATTTCCATAGTGTCTTGGAAATCTTCCTCGGTCTCTCCAGGGAAACCAACGATGATGTCGGTAGAGATAGCCGCGTCAGGAATAGCCGCATGAACCCGTTCGATAATGCCCGAGTATTTCTCACTGCGATAGCTGCGGCGCATTTCTTTCAAAATCCGGTCGCTGCCAGACTGCATTGGCATGTGTAGCTGTGGCATGACATTCGGAGTTTCAGCCATTGCAACGATTACATCGTCGGTGAACGCGGCAGGGTGTGGGCTGGTGAAGCGAACGCGCTCGAGACCTTCGATTTGGCCACAAGCACGAAGCAGCTTTGCGAATGCTCCTTTGTCGCCGAACTCAACTCCGTAGGTATTGACGTTTTGACCGAGCAAGGTGATTTCTATGACACCATCAGCAACCAAAGCTTCGATCTCGGCGAGAATTTCACCTGGACGGCGATCCCGCTCTCTGCCTCGCAGGCTAGGAACGATACAGAACGTGCAGGTGTTGTTGCACCCGACCGAGATAGACACCAGAGCCGAGTAGGCTGAGTCGCGTTTGGTTGGCAGATCACTCGGGAACGTTTCAAGGCTCTCCAAGATTTCAACCTGGGCTTCTGCATTGTGGCGCGAACGCTCAAGCAACGCAGGTAGCGAACCAATGTTGTGAGTTCCGAAAACGACATCCACCCAGGGAGCCTTCTTGAGAATCGTCTCTTTGTCTTTTTGCGCAAGACATCCGCCAACGGCAATCTGAAGGTTTGGGTTCTCTTCCTTGCGAGGAAGAAGCTGACCTAGGTTTCCGTAGAG
>JBJOJC010000031.1:0-21955 GCA_046046825.1 Actinomycetota bacterium
TGTATAGAGCCAGGACTGCAGCACCTAGCGTGACCAGAAGAATCGAAGTTGTGGCAAGGAGGATGGTCTGACCCTCGCTGCGGCGGTTCTTTATTGGCAGAACTGCGACTTGAGCTGTTGAGTTCATTACTGACCGTGCTCGGATTGGAGGAATTCCTCCGGTGGTTTCGTCACCCATGTCGGCTGCGATTGCGTCTTCGTCGATTTCCTCGGGCAAGGCCGTGATGATTGGGATGCTCCCCGTGTTATTCATCAAAGGAATGTCGATTGCACCGGTTTTGAGTATCTCTCCAGATTCAGTGACGATGTCGGTGGCCAGAGCATCTGGAACTTCAGTAATCATTATCGAGTTAGTTTGAGGTTCCTTAAACAGGTTCATCGGGAATTCGGATTCTTCTTCCGACTCCAAATCCTCTACGGTTGGGAAAAACTCTGCGACGCGAGCCGTCTCATCGATTGTTGAATGGGCCAGGTCACTCAATTCAGGAATCTCTTTTTCGGAAACAACTTCTTGAACCTCTGAGACGAATTCCGAGGCAGACAGTTCCTCAACAGCCGGCACCTCTTCAACGACGGCTGGACTAACGGGTGCGACTGGCTCATCATCGGCCATCATGGCGGCCCAGAGTTCGTAGTCGGCATCGTTGGTCATTTGCTTACCTGATATAGATTGTGCTTACCGATATATTGAACCACGCCATCAGGCACTAAATACCAAACCGGTTCACCTTCAGCTACCCGAGCACGAACGTCGGTTGAAGAAATTGCCAGCGCAGGAATCTCCAAAACACTGATCGCCCCTTCAGGAGCTACTGGAAGCTCCAAAAGGTGCCCCGGACGAGTTACCGCCACAAAGTGAGCCAAAGGCCAAACTTGGTCTACATCTTTCCACTGCAAAATTTGCTTGATGGCGTCGGCGCCAGTGATGAAAAAGAGTTCCGCTTCGGGATACGCCGCTCGAATGTCTTTGAGGGTATCGATTGTGTAGGTAGGGCCATCGCGGTCAATGTCCACTCGGCTTACTGTGAACCGAGGATTGGAAGCGGTTGCAATAACCGACATTAGGTAGCGGTGTTCGCCGTTGGTTACCTTAGATTTCTGCCAAGGCTCACCGGTTGGAACGAAGAGCACGCCGTCGAGTTTAAAAGCGGCTGCCACTTCACTGGCAGCAACTAGGTGACCGTGGTGGATGGGGTCAAAAGTGCCACCCATCACTCCCAAACGTGTCATGGGTATGCACAGGTCGCGAAAAGCGACTTAGTGGTGACCCTTCGAGTTTGAAGACTTGTGTTCGTGGCGGTTAGCAACGTCACGGTATGACCAGGTGACTAGGCCAAGAACGATAAACAAAACCATTGCAATTGCACCGTAAACAAAGGTTGGGAACGGTGGAACGAACTTGCTTGCTTCTTCAGCTAGATGCTGCATTTTGTCTCCTAAATAACTTCTAGTAATAGTTTAGGCACGAATTTGACCGTTGCCACGAATCAGCCACTTAGTGCTGGTTAGTTCCTGCAAACCCATTGGTCCTCTGGCGTGAAGTTTCTGTGTTGAGATTCCAACTTCTGCACCAAAACCGAATTCTCCCCCATCGGTGAAACGGGTTGATGCGTTTACCAGCACGGCGGCAGAATCCACTTCAGCTAGGAAGCGTTCTGCGTTTTCATTGTTTTCGGTAATGATCGATTCGGTGTGATGAGTCGAATATTTGTTGATGTGGTCGATAGCCTCGTCGAGGTTATTCACGACCTTCACTGAGAGTTCCTGCGCCATGTATTCGGTTGACCAGTCTTCTTCGGTGGCGGGAATCACTGATGGCTCAATCTTGGCAACGGCCTCATCACCGTGGAGAACAACATTCTTCTCGGCAAGTTTGGCGAAAATCTTAGGAAGAAGTGACTCGGCCACTGCTTCATGCACCAAGAGAGTCTCCAGTGAATTGCAAACGCTCACTCGCTGGGTCTTTGAGTTGAACACGATGTCGACCGACCAGTCTTCGCGAGCTGTTTCATCAAGGAAGATGTGAGTCACGCCGGCACCGGTTTCAATAACTGGAACCTTCGACTCGGCAATTACGGTCTGAATCAGGTTTGCTGAACCTCTCGGAATCAAGACGTCGATGAGGCCTCTCGCGTGCATCATGGCAGTGGCGCCTTCGCGGCCGAAATCATCGACGGTTTGAACGGCATCACGAGGCAGACCAACCTGTTCAAGTGCGTCTTGAAGAAGTTTTACCAGAACGCGGTTGGTGTTTTCCGCTGCAGTTCCGCCGCGTAAAACAATTGCGTTTCCAGTTTTGATTGCAAGCGCCGTGAGATCAACGGTTACGTTAGGTCTGGCTTCGTAGATTGCACCGATAACTCCGAATGGAACTCGAACTTCCGATAATTTCAAGCCGTTCGCGAGAGTTGAGCTTCGAACCACTTCGCCAACTGGATCGTGAAGGGTAATCACCTGTGAGATTGCGTTTGCAAGGGCGATGATTCGCTCCTGGTTCAGCATCAAGCGGTCAATCAGTCCGTCGCTGATCTGCTTTTCAATGCCGCGTTCAATGTCGATGCGATTGGCGGTGATGATTTCGTCGGACCGAATTGGAAGCAAGTGGGCAATAGCCTGTAGAGCTTCGTTCTTTTTCGCGGTAGTAGCCACACCCATAGCCGTGTAAGAGGCTTTGGCAAGTTTGATGTTGTCGAGTGCGGTCATAGTTAAAGCCTAGACTTCCTGCTGCTCAAACCAGGTGCCAACGCGGCCACCACCGAGAGCCTCGGCCACCTTGTGGGTGTCGGTTAGCAGTACTGGAATACCAAAGCTATTGGCAAGTTTCGCGGCGCTAACCTTCGTTCTAGCTCCCCCGGTTCCAAAGCCAGTTGAGGTGTCGCCGATTTCGATGCCGTCTAGGTCGTCTTCGAAAGTGACCCACTCGATGCGCTGAGCGCCTTCAAGTTTTGGAGGTCTGTCGTAAAGGGCATCGATATCGCTTAGGAGAATAAGCACGTCGGCGTCTAGCAAAACAGCTACCTGAGCCGCTAAGTTGTCGTTGTCGCCGAAACGAATTTCCTGGGTCGCAACAGTGTCGTTTTCGTTCACGATTGGAAGAACTCGAAGTTCGAGTAAACGTTCCATGGCGCGCTTGGCATTTGCTTTGGTTTCAGCCTGCTCAAGATCGGCAGTGGTAAACAAAACCTGGCCGGCCACAATGTTCGACTTTTCAAGTTCGATTTGGTATCGAGTGATTAGGCGACTCTGGCCAACCGAAGCAAGAGCCTGGCTGGTGGCTAGGTCATCTGGTTTCGACTCAAGTTTTAGCAAAGGCATTCCGGTGGCAATTGCGCCAGAAGAAACTAAAACCACTTCACTTCCGCGAGCATGTGCTTCGGCAAGAGCTGCCACAAGAACTTCTAGCTGCTTAGTGTTTTCGCCACTGATCGAAGATGATCCAACTTTGACCACGATTCGTTTCGCGGTTGGAATGTGGCGCGCTTCACTGATTGCCATTATTCGTCCTTCGAGATCTCTCGGTCAACACTCCACTTGCCGGCACGACGTTCCTTTTCGAATTCGTCGCGAAGTGCGGCACGCTGGTCCATCATTTCTTCGTACTCGGCACGACGTTCCTTGGTGGTGCGTCGATCGCGCTGGTCGATTCTGGCATCGGTTCCACGAGGTCCGGAAATAAGTTCAGCGGCAGCATTGATGGTTGGCTCCCAGTCGAACAGAACACCGCGTCCTGGGCCAATCACAATTGTGTCGCCGGCGATAGCGCCAGCCTTGAATAGTTCGTCTTCCAGACCAATCTTGGCTAGGCGGTCTCCAAGGTAACCAACCGCTTCTTCATTGCCGAACATGGTTTGAGCAACCCAACGTTCAGGCTTGGCACCGAGAACACGATAAACAATCTCCTCGTTCCACTGCTCTTGAGTAACGGTGAAGTCTTTTTCATCTCGCTTCTTGGCGTGCATGAGCTGAACCTTCTGGCGCTTTGGAGCGCTAGCGGCAACGTCTTTGCGGTGGTCTTCAACCAGCTGAGCAAGCGCGTAGTTGAGTTCCTTCAAACCTTCACGGCTCGCTGCCGAAACTTCGAACACGCGGTAGCCGCGAGCTTCAAGGTCGCCCTTTACGAAGTCGGCAAGTTCGCGACCATCCGGCACATCGATCTTATTGAGAGCGATTAGCTGCGGACGCTGAGTCAATGGAACCTGACCCTCAGGAACTTCGTACTCGTTTAGTTCGTGAAGAATCTTGTCGAGGTCGGTAATTGGGTCGCGGTTGGGTTCAAGAGTTGCGCAGTCGAGAACGTGAAGCAGAGCAGCACAGCGTTCAACATGGCGAAGGAACTCAAGCCCGAGCCCCTTACCCTTGCTCGCGCCCTCAATAAGACCAGGTACATCCGCGATTACGTAGCGGGTGTCGCCCCCCTGAACAACACCTAGGTTCGGGTGCAAAGTTGTGAACGGGTAATCGGCAATCTTCGGACGCGCGGCAGACATAGCAGCAATCAGGCTTGATTTACCGGCGCTTGGATAACCCACGAGGGCCACATCGGCGACAGTTTTCAATTCAAGGATGATTTCGCCGGTCCAGCCAGGAACGCCCAAAAGTGCAAAGCCAGGAGCTTTACGCTTCAGGCTTGAGATAGCTGCGTTTCCGAGGCCACCTTGCCCGCCTTCGGCAACCAAAAGGGTCATGCCATCCTCGTCGAGGTCGGCGATTAGTTTGCCCTTGGCGTCTTTTACAACTGTGCCAACCGGCACTGGAAGTACTACGTCTTTACCGTGAGCTCCGTTACGGAAGTCACCGGCGCCGTCGGCGCCGTCGCCACCCTGCTGGTGAGGACGGAAGTGGTATTCGAGAAGAGTGGTTACCGAAGGGTCTGCAACGAGTGAGATCGATCCACCGTTACCGCCATCGGCGCCATCCGGCCCGGCCAACGGCTTGAATTTCTCTCGCTTGATCGACACACAACCATCACCACCGTTACCAGCGCGCAGTTGAAGGGTCACCTGATCAACAAATTGAATCATGTTCCCTTACCTCTCTAAAAAGATAAGAAGGCGAGCCTATTGGCTCGCCTTCCAAAGTTTTGTCTGTGGACTAAGCCGCAACGATGTTGACGACTCGGCGGCCGCCCTTGACACCGAATTCAACGGCGCCTGCAGAAAGAGCGAACAGAGTGTCGTCCTTGCCGCGACCAACGTTTACACCCGGGTGGAAGTGAGTTCCACGCTGACGAACGATGATTTCACCAGCGTTTACAACCTGACCTGCATAACGCTTAACGCCTAGGCGCTGTGCGTTTGAGTCGCGGCCGTTACGGGTAGAGCTAACACCTTTTTTGGAAGCCATTTTTGCTCAGTCCTTACTTGATCTCGGTGACCTGGACGCGGGTTAGGTCCTGGCGGTGACCCTGACGAGTCTTGTAGCCGGTCTTGTTCTTGTACTTCTGGATGATGATCTTTGGGCCACGTAGGTCGCCGAGGACCTTTGCGGAAACCTTTACCTTGGCAAGTGCCGCAGCATCGGTAGTGACCTTCTCGCCATCTACTAGAAGTAGAGCTGGAAGGGTGATGGTCTCGCCCTCTGCCGACTTCAGACGGTCAAGAGTCACGATGGTGCCAACCGACACCTTCTCCTGGCGAGCGCCAGAGCGAACAACTGCGTAAACCACGGTTATACCTTTTTCTAAAAGATTGATGACCACCCGCGAATACACAGCGGGCAACTACTCAACTTTACAGGCAAACTAGCCTGCTAGTCAAACAGCTTTAGTCGTTGTTTTTTGTTTCTGCTTCTGCTTTAGGGGTAACTATGCCGCCCGAGGTGACTCGTTTCGACTTTCGTTTACTCGAACCAGCTGGAATTGCCTCTGGTAAAGCTTCCAATACTGCATCGAGAGTTTTGTCTTCAGCCGGGGCTGCAACATCGTGCTCCCCCAGTGTGCTGGCGGCAATCTGGGCTACCAAGTTGTTAATCTGCACCGCGCTTTCCGCGGTTACGACCTTGGCAACTTCTTGCTTTGGTGGCTGGTTCTTGTTCTTGCGGTTCTTTCCGCCACCATTGTTTTGCTCCTTTGGAGCGTTCTCAGATGAACGGTTTCCGGCGCGCATGTGCGGTTCGTGGTGAACGATCACACCACGGCCGGCACAGATGTCACAGGCTTCGCTGAAGGTCTCAAGTAGCCCGATGCCGAGCTTCTTGCGAGTCATCTGCACTAGACCAAGCGAGGTAACCTCAGCCACCTGGTGCTTGGTGCGGTCGCGACTTAGGCATTCCATCAGACGACGCTGCACTAGGTCACGGTTGTTTTCTAGAACCATATCGATGAAGTCGATGACGATGATGCCACCGATGTCACGCAAACGAAGTTGGCGAACTACTTCTTCGGCAGCTTCCAAATTATTCTTGGTAACGGTTTCTTCCAAGTTTCCACCGGAACCAACGAACTTGCCGGTGTTCACGTCGACGACGGTCATCGCTTCGGTGCGGTCGATCACTAGCGAACCACCGGAAGGAAGATAAACCTTGCGTTCCAGGGCCTTGTAGATCTGCTCACCGATTCGGTATTCATCGAAGATGTCGTTCTTACCGGTGTAGTTCTCAACGCGCTCTTGAAGATCCGGAGCAACAGCCGCAAGGTAGCCTTCGATGGCTTCGCGTGCGTCGTCGCCTGAAATGACCAATTTCTGGAAGTCTTCGTTGAAAACATCGCGGATGATCTTGATCAGTAGGTCTGGTTCGCTGTGAAGCAAGAGCGGAGCCTGCGACTTTGCGACCTTCTTCTGAATCTCTTCCCACTGCTTCTGCAGACGCTGAACATCGAGGGTTAGCTGCTCCTCGGTGGCACCTTCGGCTGCGGTACGAACGATAACGCCGGCGTCTTCTGGAAGAACTTCTTTCAGGATTCGCTTCAAACGAGTGCGCTCGGTTTCAGGTAGCTTGCGCGAGATTCCGTTCATGCTGCCGTTTGGAACATAAACCAGGTAGCGGCCAGGTAGTGAAACGGCCGAGGTTAGTCGGGCGCCCTTTTGACCAACTGGGTCTTTAGTTACCTGAACCAACACCGTGTCGCCAGACTTCAGTGCTAGTTCAATTCGACGAGGCTGGTTACCGGTTTCCGCCAATTCCCAGTCAACCTCGCCGGAGTACAAAACTGCGTTACGGCCACGGCCGATGTCGACGAATGCTGCTTCCATACTTGGTAGAACGTTCTGCACTTTACCCAGGTAAACGTTTCCGATCAGCGACGCCTCAGACGACTTGGCAACGTAGTGCTCTACCAGAATCTTGTCTTCGAGAACACCGATCTGGATCTTTCCGTCTTTTGAACGAACGACCATGGTGCGGTCAACTGCCTCGCGACGAGCTAGAAATTCACTCTCGGTGATGGTGTTACGACGACGACCAGCGTCACGTCCGTCACGTCGACGTTGCTTTTTAGCTTCTAGTCGAGTCGATCCGCGAACCTTTTGAGGTTCGTTGCTTGGCTCTTTTGGTTCACGCGGGGTGCGAACCTTTACCACTGCGTTTGGTGCAACTTCACCCGGTACGTCTTCACCAGAACGGCGACGAGTGCGGGTGCGACGGTGGCTGTCGTCGGTTGGCTTGTCATCAACCGGCTTGTTGCGCTTCGGGTCGATAACCGGCGTTGGAAGGTCTGGCGCCATAAACAATAGCGAGGTTGCCGGAGCAGGCGCTGCCGGTGCCTTGGCTACCTTTGGCGCGCGCGCTGGCTTGTCGGCTGCGGGCGATTCGGCCTTTGGCTTGCGGGCGCGGGTCGGCTTCTTCTCTACCTGGGTAGGTTCAGCAACAACTGCGGTTTCATTAGTTTCGGCTTTTTTTCTAGCCATGGTGTTTCTCCGTGCCGCTTTGTTCTGGGCCACACTCACCAGAGCCAAAGCTCAAATCTTTACGATTAACCGTTTTGGCTAACCAAACTTCCCTGCTCGGTTTCGTCCTAGGCTGCCAACTTGGGTCTTACGCTGTCATCGGATTTCCGAAAAACTTTTAGTCAATCGCGCGTGGTGCGATTTCTCGACTCCCTCAAGTATGACACGGTGTGATAATTATTTGGTGAGCAACATTAAAACCAGCGACGACGTTGTCGAAAGCCCAAGCAAATCTTTTGCGATTTCTTCAATCATCTACGGCCTTCTGGGTCTGATTGCGGCGTTCGCACTTTCGGTTGAAAAGATTCACCTTCTAGTAAACAAAGACGCCGTTCTAAGCTGCGACATGAATCCGTTCATCTCCTGCGGAACGGTGATGAAGCAGGCTCAGGCGAGTCTTTTTGGATTCCCAAACTCATTTATCGGTCTGATGGCGTTTACCGCACCGATTTTCATCGGCTTCGCAGTGCTTGCCGGAGCGAAGTTCCCACAGTGGTTCTGGCGAATCTACCTCGCGGGTCTAGCCATGGGATTCATCTTTGTGCTGTACCTCTTCACCCAGAGCACCTTCGTGATTCACGTGCTTTGCCCATACTGCATGCTCGCTTGGATTGCGATGATTCCACTGTTCTGGAAAACCTACATCTGGGCTGCGGCCGAGGGCGTTATTGATGTTCCGGTGAGAATGGTTGGATTCTTCGTGCGCGCCCAAGACAACACCTGGGTCTTCACATTTGCTACCGAGTTCCTAGCCGCGCTGACCATCATCATCGCGTTCTGGGACACCTGGTACCTGTTGTTCCGCTAGGAACTAGAACCAGAGTGCGAGCTCTCTAGCAGCCGATTCCTCAGAGTCGCTGCCGTGAACTAGGTTCTGCTGAACCTTCAATCCCCAGTCGCGACCTAAATCTCCACGAATGGTTCCAGGTGCTGCGACTGTTGGGTCGGTGGCTCCTGCGAGCGAGCGGAATCCTTCGATGACTCGGTTGCCTTCCAAACGAATGGCAACCACCGAACCCGAGAGCATGAACTCAACCAGTGGTTCGTAGAACGGCTTACCCTCGTGCTCTGCATAGTGTTGTGCCAGCAGTTCTCGAGTTGGGTTCACCAATCGAAGATCGGCAACCACATAGCCTTTGGCTTCCAGGCGGGCGATGATTTCACCAATCAGATTTCGCTTTACGCCGTCTGGCTTGATAAGAACTAGGGTTGCTTGACTCATCGAATCTCCTCATTTGCATTTTGTTCGTTTTTTGCTGCCAATACTCGGTTGGCGGTGTCGGTGGTTTTCCCAACCAACATTGCCCAGCCCCAGATTCCGATGAAGATCAGGCTGAATACTAGGAAACCGTATCCGAGCGCACTGTAAAAAATTGTGTTGATCGAGATGCCTAGCAGAACAAGTTGCAACAGCCAACCGAATGCGTAACTTCCCGGCTTACCTAGGACACCCGGTAGGCCAATGGTGATAATCGAAAGCGACAAACCAATAATCCATACCGTAGGACCGTCTCCGACCTTGAGTCCGAATGCGGCCAAAGTTGCGAAAAAGATGATGAACGATTCGAAGCCAAGAGCAATCGATCCGAGGCTGCGTTGCAGTGATTTAGTCTTCATTGTTTTCTTCCTGAATGGTTTTCAATGATTCACCGACGACACTGAGCGATCCGGTTATCACGATGGCTTCATAGTCATTTTCAGCAGCTAACTCCCTGGCAACCTGCATCGCCAAAGCTACACCTCCAGAAACCGTTACCTGCCCTGGCCAGAACTTCTCGGCAATGGCGGCAAGTTCAGTCTGCTCGATTGAACGCTCAGATTTTGAAGCGGTAATAACCACATGCTCAAAACTAATCGCAAGAGAGCCGAGCATTTCTTCCGCATTTTTGTCGGCGAGAACACCGATTACCCCGATGGCCTTTGGCGAAGCAAAGTTAGTTTCCAATGCGGCAACGAGAGATCGAACACCGTGTGGGTTATGAGCTCCATCAACGATGGTTAGCGGCTCCCGGCTGACTACCTGCAGGCGCCCGGGCGACGCCACATCGGCGAAGGCAACACGAACAATGTCATCGAGAATTCGACGTTCGCCATTGCCGAGGAACGCTTCAACCGCTGCGATTGCCAATGCCGCGTTTTGGGCCTGGTGCTCGCCATAAAGTGGCATGAATAGGTCGGTGTACTCCCCCGCCAAAGATCTCACGCTGAAGCGTTGACCCTTTCCATCTGGGACAACGTTGAAAGCTTCGAACTCAGGACCGTATGAAGCAAAACGGTCGCCGATGTTCTTTGTTCTTTCCTGAAGCTCTGACAGAGCGGTTGGCTCCTGAGCTGCAGAAACCACGACCGCGCCTTGCTTGATGATGCCGGCTTTGGTTTTCGCGATCTCGGCAACCGTGTTTCCGAGTCTGTCAGAGTGGTCTAGGTCGATTGGTGTGAAAACCGCAACATCACCATCGGCTACGTTGGTTGAGTCCCACTCGCCGCCCATACCCACTTCGAGCACCAAAACTTCTACCGGCGCATCGGCGAAGATTGCAAAAGCAAGAAGTGTTAGAGCCTCAAAGTAGGTCAGCGGAAGTTCGCCTTCGGCATCGAGCTCGGCATCAACCAGCCCAAGAATCGGCTCGATGTCATTCCAAATTTCCACCATGATTTCGTCGCTGATTGAATCGCCGTCGACAGCGATTCGCTCATTCAACTTCGTGAGATGCGGGCTGGTGAAACGGCCGGTGCGGAGCGAGTGCTCGCGAAGCAAACGCTCAATCATGCGAGCGGTCGAGGTTTTACCGTTCGTGCCTGTTACGTGGATGATTCGGTAGAGCTTCTGCGGATCGCCGAGCAGCGCTGCCGCCCTTGCCGTTGGCTCTAACCGCGGACGAAGCTGGTGTTCTGGAACTCGAGCTAGGAGCGCCTTCTCAACATCCTTTACGGTCTTGATCAAAGTTTTGCCACCGAAATCTGAACGTCGCCGGAAGACTGCGAAGTAACCAATTCAAGCGTCAAGGTTTCCGACTTGATTAGCTCTTCGTGAGCAGCTATAGCCACCAAGGTTGCCTCATCGCCAGCGATGGTTAGCTTAATTCGGTCTGACACATCGAGTCCAGAGTCCTTACGGGTCTGCTGAATTGCGCGAATCAGGTCTCTTGCAGCACCTTCAACCTCAAGTTCCGGGGTCACGTCGCCATCGAGAATCACGAAGCCGCCAGAGGGCAAGATTCCGATTAGGTTCTTAGTGTCACCGGCTGAAAGGTCAGCAACCAGAGTCAGATCGTATTCCTCTTCCATTAGTTCAACGCCGTCGACGACAACTTTGCCGTCAACCAGTGACCAGGCGCCAGACTTAGCCCCTCGAATCACGTGCTGAACATTGGCGCCCAATCGCGGACCAGCCACACGCGAATTAACGGTTAACTGCTTGACCACGCCAAAACGCTCACCAGAGGTTTCGTCGAGTTCGACAAGTTCAATTGCCTTCACGTTCAGCTCCTCTGCCAACAGTGAAGTGAATTGCTCAAGATCGGCCGAATCGTTGGTGACCACGGTTAGCCTAGCCAGCGGTAAACGATTACGAAGCGAGGCGGCCTTTCGAAGCGCGTTGGAAACCGATGAAGCGGAACGAATCTGGTCCATGGCCGAAACCAGCTTGTCGTCGGCTGGGAAGTTTTTGGCGTTTGGCCAATCGGTTAGGTGCACCGAACGACCATTGGTAAGACCCTTCCAAACTTCCTCGGTAACCATCGGAAGCAGCGGAGCGGCAACCCGACACAATGTTTCGAGAACCGTGTAAAGGGTGTCGAAACCTTCCGGTGAACCTTCCCAGAAGCGGTCGCGCGAACGGCGAACGTACCAGTTGGTTAGCACATCGGCGAAGTCGCGAAGCAGGTTGGTGGCCACATACGAGTCGTACTTGTCCATTGCCTTTTCCACGTTCACGATCAGGTCGTGAGTCTTGGCCAAAAGGTAGCGGTCAAGTACGTCACTGGATTCGGTGGAGAACTTGGCTTCGTAGCCGGCTGCATTCGCGTAGAGGCTGAAGAAGTAGTAAGAGTTCCAGAGCGGAAGCAAAAGCTGACGAACACCCTCGCGAATACCCTGCTCGGTCACGATTAGGTTTCCACCGCGAAGAATTGGGCTCGAAAGCAAGAACCAGCGCATTGCATCGGCGCCGTCGCGGTCGAAGACCTCGTTGACATCAGGGTAATTGCGAAGAGACTTCGACATCTTCTGCCCATCGTTGCCGAGGATGATTCCGTGGCTGATAGCTGTTTTGAAGGCTGGTCGGTCAAAAAGCGCGGTCGCTAGAACGTGAAGCGTGTAGAACCAACCACGAGTCTGGCCAACGTATTCAACGATGTAGTCACCTGGGTTGTGAGTTTCGAACCATTCTTGGTTCTCAAACGGATAGTGAACCTGTGCAAACGGCATCGAACCAGACTCGAACCAGCAGTCCAAAACTTCAGGAACACGACGCATGGTAGATTTTCCGGTTGGGTCATCTGGGTTCGGACGGGTCAGGTCGTCGATGATTGGTCGGTGGAAGTCGCTTGGGCGAACACCGAAGTCGGCTTCCAGTTCGTCTAGCGAACCGTACACGTCTACACGTGGGTAGGCAGGGTCATCCGACTTCCAAACCGGAATCGGAGCACCCCAGAAACGGTTACGCGAAATAGCCCAGTCACGAACATTCTCCAGCCACTTGCCGAACGAGCCGTCCTTGGTGTGATCCGGAGTCCAGTCGATTTCCTGGTTCAGTTCGAGCATGCGCATCCGAACCTTGGTGGTCTCAACAAACCATGACGAAACCGCCTTGTAGATTAGCGGGTTCTTACAGCGGTAGCAGTGCGGGTATGGGTGGTCATAAGAGGCCTGCTTGAATAGGCGGCCGTTTTCTTTCAGCCAAACGATGATGTCCTTGTTGGCATCGAAAGCGTGCTTGCCAGCAAAGTCGGAGACAATCGAGTTGAACTCCCCGCGCTCGTTTACCGAAATGATTACCGGGATACCGGCTGCTTCACAAACTCGCTGGTCATCTTCGCCGTAGGCAGGTGCCTGGTGAACGATACCGGTTCCGTCGCCATCACCGACATAGTCGTCGACGACAACCTTCCAGGCGTTTTCGGTTCCGAACTTCTCGGTGTCTGAGTAATAGTCGAACAGGCGTTGGTAGCGAATGCCACCCAGCTCTGAACCCATCACGGTTTCGGTAACGGCAGCCAGGGCATCTTCAGCAGACTCGAAACCAAGTTCCTTGTAGTGGGCGCCAATCAGGTTCTTCGAAAGCAGGTAGCCGTTGACAACCGCGTACTCGATGTTCGGACCAACAGCAAGTGCGAAGTTCGTTGGCAAGGTCCAAGGAGTGGTGGTCCAGGCTAGAAGCTTGACTCCAGCAAAGCGCTCCCCCTCAAGAATCGGGAAAGTGACCGTGACGGTCTGGTCTTGGCGGTTCTTGTAAACCTCGTCGTCCATGCGAAGTTCGTGGTTAGAAAGCGGGGTTTCACAACGCCAGCAGTAAGCCAAAACCTTAAAGCCCTCGTAGATCAGGCCCTTCTTGTGAAGTTCCTTGAACGCCCAGAGCACGCTCTCGGTGTAGTCCTTGTCGAGCGTCTTGTAGTCGTTGTCGAAGTCGACCCAGCGAGCCTGGCGCGTGATGTATGTGCGCCAGTCTTCGGTGTATTTCAAAACAGACGTTTTGCAGGTGTCATTAAACTTTTGAATACCGAACTTCTCAATTTCGAGACGTCCCGAAATGCCTAGTTGGCGCTCAGCCTCAACCTCGGCAGGTAGGCCGTGGGTGTCCCAGCCGAAGCGGCGCTCAACGCGGTAACCCTGCATGGTTTTGTAGCGCGGAACCATGTCTTTGGCGTAACCAGTAAGCAGGTGGCCATAGTGAGGAAGGCCATTGGCAAACGGAGGTCCGTCGTAGAAAACGAACTCATTGTCGGCTGATCGCTGGTCAATCGAAGCCTGAAAAGTGTCATCGCCCTTCCAAAAAGCCAGAATTCCCTGCTCAACCTCTGGGAAACTCGGAGAAGGATTAACACCGGGCGTGGCAGAGTTTTGGCTCTTTGGATACATTTGAGGCTTTCTGGCTTACAAAAGGTTTTCTAAGTCAATGTTAACCTTATTAGAACGCTAGTTTTGGAGACTCCCACGTGACTGAACATTCTTCTTCCGCCTTCCTCATGCCTGCCACCGCACCCGAAAAGGTGAGCGTGGAAGGTCTCGAGACCAAGTGGGCCGAAAAGTGGGATGCCGACTGCGTCTACAGCTTCAACCGCAATGCCGACCGAGCCAATATTTACTCGATCGACACACCGCCACCAACCGTTTCCGGTTCGCTTCACGTTGGCCACGTTTTCAGTTACACCCACACCGACGTCGTCGCTCGTTTTCAGCGCATGCTTGGCAAAGAGGTTTACTACCCAATGGGCTGGGACGACAACGGACTTCCAACCGAGCGACGTGTTCAGAACTTCTTCGGAGTTCGCTGCGACCCGAGCCTGCCTTATGACGCAAGCTTCGTTCCGCCGTTCGAGGGTGGCGACAACAAGTCTTCTAAGGCAGCCGACCAAATCCCGATCAGCCGCCGCAACTTCATCGAACTTTGCGAGAAGCTCACCACCGAGGACGAGAAGCAATTTGAGGCTCTTTGGCGCAGGCTTGGTCTGAGCGTTGACTGGTCACAGACCTACCAGACCATCTCCCCTGACGCTCAGGCGGTAAGCCAGAAGGCTTTCCTGAACAACCTTGAACGCGGCGAGGCTTACCAGTCGATGGCGCCAACTCTCTGGGACGTCACCTTCCGCACCGCGGTTGCCCAGGCAGAGCTTGAAGATCGCGAACAGCCAGGTGCGTACCACCGAATCGGCTTTGACGGCCCAGACGGCAAGATTTTCATTGAAACCACCCGCCCCGAACTTCTTCCAGCCTGTGTTGCACTAGTTGCTCACCCAGACGATGAGCGCTACCAGCCGCTATTCGGCAAGACCGTCACCACCCCTCTTTTCGGCGTTGAGGTTCCTGTGGTTGCTCACCGCCTGGCCAGCCAGGAAAAGGGTTCTGGAATTGCCATGATCTGTACCTTTGGCGATGTCACCGACGTCATCTGGTGGCGCGAACTAGACCTACCAAACCGCGCCATCCTCGGCTGGGACGGCCGCATCATCTCCGAAGCTCCAGAAGCTATCGAAAGCGAGAATGGCAAGGAAATCTTTGCTGAGCTTGCTGGAAAAACCACCTTCTCTGCCAAGCAGAGAATTGTTGAGCTGCTTCAAGAATCGGGCGACATGGTTGGCGAGGCAAAGCCAATCACCCACCCGGTCAAGTTCTTCGAAAAGGGCGACAAGCCGCTAGAGATCGTTTCGACCCGTCAGTGGTACATCCGCAACGGTGGCCGCGACGAAGACTTACGAAACGAACTAGTCAAGAAGGGTAAAGACTTAGCGTTCCACCCAGACTTCATGCGTGTTCGCTACGAAAACTGGGTAAACGGTCTTACCGGCGACTGGCTAATCTCTCGTCAGCGCTTCTTCGGTGTGCCAATTCCGGTTTGGTATGCCCTAGACAACGACGGCAACCCAGACTACGACCGCGTTCTAACCCCAAGTCACGAACTACTTCCGGTTGACCCATCAACCGATGTTCCTGCCGGTTACACCGAAGCCCAGCGCAACCAACCAAACGGCTTCGTTGGCGAAGTGGACATTATGGACACCTGGGCAACCAGCTCGCTAACCCCTCAACTTGCCGGTGGTTGGATTTCTGACCCAGAAAAATACGCCAAGGTTTTCCCGTTCAACCTTCGCCCACAGGGACAAGACATCATTCGCACCTGGCTATTCTCAACCCTGCTTCGCAGCGAACAGGAAAGCGGTCAGCTTCCTTGGTCAAATGCAGCTATCTCCGGCTGGATCTTGGACCCAGACCGCAAGAAGATGTCGAAGTCAAAGGGCAACGTAGTTGTTCCTGCCGAACCAATCGACAACCACGGAGCAGATGCCGTTCGCTACTGGGCAGCCTCAGCACGTCTAGGAACCGACGCCGCCTTCGACGAAGGTCAGATGAAGATCGGTCGACGCCTAGCCATCAAACTTCTCAACGCTAGCAAGTTCGTGCTCTCATTCGAACCTGCCGAAGGTATCTCTGAAGTCACCGAAGCAGTTGACCAGTCGCTACTTCTAAACCTTGCCGAAGTTGTAAAGGATGCCACAACCGCATTCGAGAACTACGACCACACCAAGGCCCTGGAAGTTGCCGAACAGTTCTTCTGGAACTTCACCGACAACTACCTGGAGCTGGTCAAGGAACGTGCCTACGGCCAGGGCGACTACACCGCAGCCGAGCAAGCCTCAGCAGCCGTCGCTTTGAGAAAAGCCCTTCACACCATGTTGCGCCTGTTCGCACCGTTCCTACCATTCGCAACCGATGAGGTTTGGAACTGGTGGCAGACCGGTGCCGGTTCAATTCACCGAGCAGCCTGGCCAAAGCCTGAAGAACTAACTCAGAACCTTGACGCCAGCAACCTGCCAGTTCTAGAACTTGCCAAGGAAGCGCTATTTGGCCTACGCAAGGCTAAGTCAGATGCGAAGGTGTCCATGAAGGCTGCCGTTGAATCGGCCACCCTGGTCTCTCCTGCTGCCGTTTTGACTACCCTGCGCCTGCTCGAAGCAGACTTCAAGGCGGTAGGAAAGATTGCCGACCTAGTGTTTGAAGAGGGCGAAGAATTCGCTGTGAAGAACGTGGTGCTAGCGGAAGCCCCCGAAGAAGCCTAAGAACGCTTCTTCAACACCTGCCAAACCAATACGCCCGATGCCAGAGCCCAAAACGCGGCTCCGATTCCCCAAACCGCAAATCCTGAGGCTCCAACCAGGAACGTGATCACGGCTGGTAGCCGAAGCTCGACATCTTCAGTTGCCGCCGCCATTGACGAGGTGATCGTGGCAAATAGCGCAACACCAGCCATAGCCAGAATCAGTTCGTGTGGAACGTTCAAAACCACTGCGATGAATGGCACTGCGAGCAGAGCCAAAATTAGGTAGATAACTCCCCCGTAAACCGAGGCAAGGTAACGCTTCTTGTGGTTTGGGTGAGCGTGCTCATTGGCATTGATGGCCGCCGTAATAGCGGCAAGGTTGAAAGCGAATCCACCGATTGGCGCAGAAGCAACAGAAGCCAATCCTGTAGTAACCATGACCGGCTTGAATGGAACGTCGAAGTCGTAGGTCTTCATGATTGCAATACCTGGAATGTTCTGCGATGCCATGGTTACCAGATAGAGCGGGATAGCAATCGAAATCAGACCGGTCAAAGTGAATTCCGGCATGGTGAATTCAATGTGAGGAACGATCGAAAACGCAGCTGCGGGAATCGGCACTGTGATGGCGATAACCACTCCCATAACGGCAATGGCTGCCGGAGCCGCCCAAATGGTGGCGAAGCGGTAGAGAACCAGCCACACCAAAAGCGCCGGAAGTATGACCCAGGGGTTGGTTCCGATCACATTGAACGGAGCGATGCAGAAACTAAAAATTACGCCAGCCAACATCGCCGAGGCGATTGGTTTGGGGATAGAGGAAACTATTCGACCGAGCGTTGGCCAAAGACCGGTGAGCGTGAGTAAAACACCGGACATGATGAATGAGCCCACTGCAACCGAAAACCCAAGATTCAGCGTTCCCGCGGCCACCAGCATGGCAGCACCTGGCGTTGACCAAACAATTGACAACGGCATCTTGTAGCGCAGCGAAAGCAGGATCGAAAGCAAGCCGTAGCCGGCGGTAGCAACAAAGATGATGGAAAGAATTTGACCGTCGGAGGCGCCAAGACCCTTCATGGCGGCAAGAACAACGCCTGTTGATGCAGCGACACCAGTTATGGCAGAAACGCCACCAGCAAGGATTGGTGCCTTTACAGACAAGTTAGGCCGACTTCTCCTGAGCACGGAATGGAACAACCTTTGGTGGAACCTTGTCGGTAACCACTTCAGCTGTAATCTTCACTCTGCCCTGAACAGCGCTGCCAGGAAGTTCGAACATAACAGAACCCAAAATCTCTTCCATAATCGCGCGTAAACCACGAGCACCGGTAGCGCGCTCGAGAGCCAAATCAGCAATTGCCTCAAGTGCTGGAGTGTCGAACTCTAGCTCAAACCCATCAAGTTCAAACATGCGCTGGTATTGCTTAGTTAGAGCGTTCTTAGGCTTGGTAAGGATCTCAAGTAGAGCCGACTTATCCAACTCAGTTACGTTTGCGATAACTGGCAAACGACCGATGAATTCTGGAATCAAACCAAACTTACGAAGGTCTTCCGGCTGAACATCGGCAAAGATGTTCTTGGTCTCAGCCTTGTTGGCAATCGGCGAACCAAAGCCAATACCCTTCTTGCCAGCACGCGCCGCAATGATCTCTTCCAGCCCCGCAAACGCACCAGCCACGATGAACAACACGTTGGTGGTGTCTAGCTGAATGAACTCTTGTTGCGGGTGCTTACGCCCGCCCTGAGGCGGAATCGAAGCCACGGTTCCTTCAAGAATCTTTAGGAGTGCCTGCTGAACGCCTTCACCAGAAACGTCGCGGGTGATTGAAGCGTTTTCCGACTTGCGAGAAATCTTGTCGATCTCGTCGATGTAGATGATTCCGGTCTCAGCCTTCTTCACATCACCATCTGCTGCCTGAAGTAGTTTGAGCAAAATGTTCTCAACATCTTCGCCCACGTAACCAGCTTCGGTCAGTGCCGTGGCATCGGCAACGGCAAACGGCACGTTCAAACGCTTCGCCAAAGACTGAGCAAGGTAGGTCTTTCCGCAACCGGTCGGGCCAACCATCAGAATGTTTGACTTTGCGATTTCGATGTCGTCGTGTGGCTTACCCGCAGTGGTTAGTGTTCCGTGCGAACGCAAACGCTTGTAGTGGTTGTAAACCGCTACCGCCAAAGCCTTCTTGGCTTGATCTTGACCGATGACGTATTCGTCGAGAAAAGACTTAATTTCACGAGGCTTAGGAAGTTCTAGATCTTCAATGCCGGAGGCAATAATGCCCTGGCCGAGCTCTTCTTCGATGATTTCGTTGCAAAGTTCAACACATTCATCACAGATGAAAACACCGCCGCCGGCGATTAGCTTGCGAACCTGCTTTTGACTCTTTCCGCAGAAAGAACATTTCAGGATTTCGCCCGACTCTGACAACTTGCTCATTGTCTAACTATATATCGCAGGGTAGACAAAAAGGGCGAGCAACGCCCGCCCTTTTCGCATAAGTATTTACTGGTTTTTGCGACTGGTTAGAACCTGGTCGATGAGTCCATACTCCAAGGCTTCCGATGCAATCAGAATCTTGTCGCGGTCTAGGTCACTCTTAACCTGCTCAACCGAACGCTTCGAGTGCTTTGAAAGGGTCTCTTCCAACCACTCGCGAAGACGCATGATCTCTTTGGCCTGAATCTCGATGTCGGATGCCTGACCACGGCCAGACTCCCCTGCCGATGGCTGGTGTATCAAAACACGCGAGTTTGGCAGAGCCAAACGCTTACCAGGAGCACCGGCGGCTAGTAGCACTGCAGCAGCCGATGCAGCCTGGCCCAAAACAACGGTCTGGATCTGCGGGCGAATGTACTGCATGGTGTCGTAGATAGCGGTCATCGCGGTGAACGAACCACCCGGTGAGTTGATGTACATGGTGATGTCGCGGTCTGGGTCTTGTGACTCCAAAACCAACAACTGTGCCATGATGTCGTCGGCCGAAGCGTCGTCGACCTGAACACCTAGGAAGATGATGCGGTCTTCAAACAGCTTGTTGTATGGGTTCTGCTCACGGTAACCGTAGCTGGTGCGCTCGGTGAACGAAGGCAGAATGTAACGTCCCTGCGGGTTTAGAAATTCTGAATTCATGGCCATCCCTTAGTTGGTTCCTACGCCGGTGGAACCTGCGGCGTGCTTCTGAATGTGGTCGATGAAGCCGTATTCCAAAGCTTCCTGGGCGGTGAACCAACGGTCACGGTCGCCGTCTTTCATGACCTGCTCAACAGTCTTTCCAGTCTGCTCGGCGGTGATCGAAGCAAGCTGCTTCTTCATCGAAAGAATAAGTTCAGCCTGGGTCTGAATGTCGTCTGCGGTTCCACCAAAGCCGCCTGAAGGCTGGTGAAGTAGAACTCGGGTGTTCGGGGTTGCATAACGCTTGCCCTTGGTCCCCGATGACAACAAGAACTGACCCATCGAGGCACACATACCAATACCAACGGTCACGATGTCGTTTGGTACGTACTGCATGGTGTCGTAGATGGCCATCCCAGCGGTAATTGAACCACCTGGTGAGTTGATGTAAAGGAAGATGTCCTTGGTTGAATCCTCTGCTGCTAGTAGCAGAATCTTGGCACAGATCTCATTCGCCATGTCATCGCGAACCTCACTGCCTAGCCAGACAATGCGGTCCTTTAGTAAACGTTCAAACGCACTATTGCGATCGAATCCTGCGTCGGCCATAGCCAAACTCCTTCTGTAGTTGCTAGTAAACGATAACTGCACCACCCGACAATTCGGGTGCGTGTTCGCTTAAGGCAAAAACCCGAGTCGAAAAGACTCGGGCCGATGCACTAAAACCTGTTAGTCGTGGTCGTGACCCTCGTGTGAATCAACCGAAGGGGCTCCAAGAACTTCGGTCAGGTCGATTGCCTTACCCTTCTTGTCAACCACAGTTGCGCGAGAAAGAACGACGCCAAGAACCTTACGGCGAGCCACTTCAGCAACAACCGAAGGAATCTGGTTGTTCTGATCCATGATCTTGATGAATTCGTTCAAGTCCATGTTGTACTGCTGAGCCGAGTATGAAAGGTACTCAAGAATGTCGTTCTCGTTTGGCTGGAACTTCTCCGCTTCAACGATCTCGTCGAGAATCATCTGCAGCTGGAACTCACGAGTTGAGTCGGCAGTTACTTCCTTGCGGTGAGTTTCGTCTTCCAAACGGCCTTCGCCCTCTAGGTGACGGTTAACTTCGGCCTCAATGATCTTCTCTGAAACTGGAACGGTGACCAGTTCCAAAAGCTTCTCGGTTAGTAGGTCGCGTGCCTCAACACCCTGACCGTAAACCTTGCTCTTCTCAACCTGAGCTTCTAGGCCCTTCTTGAGGTCGGCAACGGTGTCGAATTCGCTGTATAGCTTGGCGAACTCGTCGTTTAGTTCAGGAAGCTCGCGCTCCTTGACTGCCAAAAGCTTGATAGTGATTTCAGATTCCTTACCGGCCTGCTCACCACCCACTAGCTTCGACTTGAAAACGGTGGTCTCACCAGCGGTAAGAGTGTCAAGAGCCTCATCGATGCCGTCAACTAGGTTGCCTGCGCCGATTTCGTAAGAAATGTTCGAAGCTGAGTCAACCTCGTTGCCATCGATAACAGCCGAAAGGTCAATCGAAACGAAGTCGCCCTTCTTGGCTGCGCGCTCAACAGTCTTCAAAGTACCGAAGCGTGAACGAAGCTTGTCTAGCTCCTGGTCAACCTCAATCGGAGCAACCTTGGCTTCAGCAACTTCTAGCTTGATGCCGTCGTACTTAGGAAGCTTGATCTCTGGGCGAACCTCAACTTCAATGGTGAAAACTAGGTCACCTTCGAAAGTTGACTCGTCAGGAGTCTTCTGAACCTCAACCTCAGGAGTTCCTAGTGGGCGAAGCTTCTCAGCCATCATTGCCTGCTGGAACAGCGGGTTCAAACCATCGTTGATGGCGTGAGCCAAAACAGCACCGCGACCAATGCGCTTGTCGATGATTGCGGCTGGAACCTTGCCCTTACGGAAACCAGGAATGTTCACGCCTTCAGCAATGTGCTCGTAAGCGTGATCGATTGATGGACGAAGTTCCACTGGAGTTGCCTCCACGGTTAGCTTCACACGAGTTGGGTTAATACGTTCGACAGATGTCTTCACAGGTTTTCTCCGTAGGTTGGCCAAACGGCCTTTAATAAACGACCACAATCAACTGGTCGGGATGACAGGATTTGAACCTGCAGCCCCCTGTTCCCAAAACAGGTGCGCTACCAAATTGCGCCACATCCCGTTGCCGCTCTGAAATTTCTCAAAACAAAACAA
>JBJOJC010000032.1:0-2621 GCA_046046825.1 Actinomycetota bacterium
CCGAGACCGGGGAAAAGCTTTTTGCCACCGCTGGTGAGGTGAGCCTCTACGCTGCTGGTTCCCAGTTGGTTGGAAAGACCAGTGGGTCAACCCTGACCATGTCGGTCGACGCCAAGGTAGAGCCGAAGCCAATGTTTGAAGGTGAAGCTGCTGGTATTCCTTACCAGGCGATCTTCCCGCTGACCATGTCACTCTGCGGCGAAGACACACTTTTGAAGCGCGCTGCTGCCGCTTTCATGTTGCGCCTTGACAGCCAGGGCGCCCTCGGTTACCTGAACATTAGCCAGTTGCCGGAAGGCATTCGTTACAGCGCGGTTGCTCTCGTTCGCAAAGGTCTTCCAACCCCCAAGGTAGACACCAAGAGCGAGTAATTCTAAGTAGTCTTGAACCTATGGTTTCACCAAAGACTTCTGCCGGGCCGGGTCGGCTAATCATTGCGATTTATGCGATTTTTGCTCTTGCCGCTACCGCTAGAGCCAGCTACCAGCTGCTAACTAAGTTCGAAGACGCGCCGATTGCGTACACGCTCAGTGCCTTCTCAGCGTTGATCTACATCGTGGCGACCGTGGCTTTGGCCAGAAATAATCGAGCGGTTGCAATCGCGGCGCTGGTTTTCGAACTCGTCGGAGTTTTAGTGGTTGGCACGCTCTCACTCCTCATTCCTGCCGATTTCCAACACGCCTCCGTTTGGTCGCTTTACGGTGCCGGATACGCCTGTGTGCCGCTAATTCTGCCGGTGGTTGGTTTGTGGTGGCTTCGAAAGAGCAAAAGTGCTTAGTTGGGTTTCACTCTCCGAGGTTCCGGCTGATTTCGCGGAAACAGCGGTAACCATTGGCAAATTCGATGGCATACACCTAGGGCACCAGGCCCTTTTGAGTCGGGTCACCAACCTCGCCGAGGAACACATGCTGGCAGCTGTGGTGCTTACTTTTGATCGACACCCAGACGCGCTTCTGAATCCAGCCGAGTGCAAACTTCCGCTCATTGGGCCTACCCAAAAACAGCGGCTGCTTTCCGAAAGCGGAATTGACGCCACCCTCACTCTGGAGTTCGATCAAGCACTGGCAAACATGTCTCCAGAAGAGTTCGTGGAAGCAATTTTGGTCAAAACCTTGCGAGCGAAAGCGGTTGTGGTGGGGGAAGGATTTCGATTCGGAGCCAAAGGCGCTGGCGATGTGGCAAAACTTCGCGAACTCGGACAGCAGTTCGGCTTTCAGGTAATCGAGCTTTCCCAGGTAAGTCTCGGTGGGGAAGTGGTCTCAACTACCAAGATTCGAAACTTGCTAGACGAAGGCAGGGTCGTGGCAGTGTCGGCTCTTCTAGGACGCGATCACACAACAGTCGGTGTAATCGAGCACGGGCTAAAGATTGGCCGAACCATCGGTTTTCCAACTGCCAACATGTCGCGTGACAGTGAAGGCTACCTGCCCCTTGATGGGGTTTACGCGGGCTGGCTCTATGCCGATGGTCATAAGTATCCAGCGGCCCACTCGGTTGGCATCAACGAAACATTCCAGGCGGTGCCACGTTTGGTCGAATCTTTCGTGCTTGATGAAGCTGATCTCGACCTCTACGACAAAACGGTTACGCTCGAATACGTTGAGTTCATTCGTCCAGCGGCGAAATTCAATGGGGTAGAAGCCTTGGTCGCAGAAATCAACCGAGACATAGCAAAAATCCGTATTTCATTAGGAATCGAGTAAGAAATGACTTTTGGAAATGCCATCAAGGCAGGTTTCACCAACGCGTTGAAGTTCCGGGGTGTTGCCAGCCGCAGCGAATTCTGGTGGTTCGCACTGTTTAGTTTCATCGTGGGTAGCGCAAGCTCGATCATCGACACCGCGTTCGGTCTCGACCAGTATTTGGGTGGCCTAGTTGGCGTAATTGCTTCAATAGTCCTGCTACTCCCACGCTTCACCCTGTTGGTTCGTCGCTTTCGTGATGCCGGCGTTAGCCCACTCTGGCTCATCACCGCGTTGGTTCCGCTATCTGGCTTGGTGTCTTGGGCGGTTAATAACTATGAGCGTCTTAGCGCGTTCGTGCAAGTAGCACCAACTCTTTCAGATGACGAACTCGTGGCCATGACCGAACAATTGGTTGCCGATTCTGCCTTTGTTGACTCCCTGGTGCAGTTGCTGGCAATTTTGTTTTTGGCATTCCTCTATACGGTGTTTGAGCTGGTCATAACATTGCTTCCAACCAAGCGCCAAGCGCAGCCGGTGGTTGCAACCACCGACTACTAACAGGTAGGCTTGTCAGGTTGCCGTGTAACGGCCGCGGATAAAGAGAGTTCGAAACATCCTGTTTCTTACGCCGCGCAGCGAATCAAAGGAGAACCACTATGGCTCTAGACCCACAGTTGAAGCAGAGCATCATCGCTGAGTACGCAACCCACCCAGGTGACACCGGTTCGCCTGAGGTTCAGATTGCTGTGCTTTCGCGTCGCATCAAAGACCTAACCGAGCACTTCAAGGAGCACAAGCACGACCACCACTCACGTCGTGGTTTGCTACTGCTAGTTGGACAGCGCAAGCGTCTACTCGGTTACCTACAGAAGGTAGACATCAAGCGCTACCGTGCGCTAATCGAGCGTCTAGGTCTTCGTCGCTAATTCTGGCTTT
>JBJOJC010000033.1:0-3619 GCA_046046825.1 Actinomycetota bacterium
ACCTTACGTACCTCTTTATTACGCACGATTTATCGGTGGTAAAAATAATTGCCGACCAAGTTGCCGTGATGAATAAGGGGCAGATCGTGGAGTTTGGCAGCACCAAAGAGATTTTCGCCAAGCCGAAGCAGGAGTACACCCGCAACCTTTTGGACGCCATTCCTGGGGCCAAGCTGCTCTAGAGCGCAGGGGCATCGGGTTTCAATTGGAGTCCCGATTCGGCTAAACTGGCTAGGTTCGTGGAGACGTCGCATAGCCCGGTCGAGTGCGCCTCACTGCTAATGAGGTAAGGGTGTTAAAGCCCTTCGGAGGTTCAAATCCTCTCGTCTCCGCCACGAACAACCCCTAGACCGCTAGTAGCAAAGCGGATAAGATAGGGAAGTTGCCTAGAAATAGGCGGCAAAACGCACCACCTCGAAAGCGAGGCGTTTGTCTGAAATCCTTCGGATTCCAGCAAATCGCTCGTCGGATGAGATTGAAAGCAAGCTTTCAACTAATCCTCCTCGCGTTTGTAGCTCAACGGATAGAGCATCTGACTACGGATCAGAAGGTTGGGGGTTCGAGTCCCTCCAAGCGCACGATAGCCCGGTTTCTTCTCACGAGAACCGGGCTTTCGCACACCCTGATTCTTAGATAATTAAGGGGTTTTCGAATAACGGGCTGTAGCGCAGCTTGGTAGCGCACTTGTCTGGGGGACAAGGGGTCGCAGGTTCAAATCCTGTCAGTCCGACTTAGGTACTTATTTCTTGATTAGCGCCCAGGCGTAGGCGGCCGAAAACCCAAAGCCAACTGCTGCGTATAAATAGGTAAACCATCCCAATTGGGCAGGGATTAGTAAGGTCAAAAACCCCAGGGCCGCAGCACAAATCAACATGACTCGTCCAGAGAGCAAAACAGAGGCCGCGGAACCTCTTTTAGACACCGAATACATATTTCCGGCCAGCGCCACCAAGGTGATGCCAATCATGCGCATGGCCCAATCCAGCTCAGCCGATCCGGGCAGACCCAATAAGTCGTTGAACAACCCTGGAACCCCGATTAGCACTAGGGCGCTGAGGCCAAATACGACCGAGCCAGCCAGCAAAACTGCCGCAATTCGTTGCTGTTTGGTGGTTTTAGCTGAAGTAGCCATTTAGAGTCTTTCTTTTCGATAATTGCATCATAAACAGGCCGCTTGATCATTTGTGTGGCTATCTACCTGTCCGGACGTAAACCGGACATTTTGAACATAATATTCATCTATGCGAAGAATTTGGCTTAGAGAACGCAACTTTCTATTCGGTTTTGGCAAGTTTTTGCTGGGTTTACTCCTCGCCCCAGCCATGGCTCTCAGTGCAGCATCTCCAGTTGCTGCAGCCCCTGGAGATGTTCAAGTATCGGTATTCAGTTTCCCTGGGCTCACCGAGGGTGACGCTTCGTGTGCCGATGAAGTCGACAACTTAGAAGAGATCATCTCTCGTGTGCCGGGGTACTCCGTCGACCGCACTATAACGACTCTCGCCGATCAGCCAGGAAGCACCTTGCTTCAAAAGCTCAATGCCAGCCGATTCTTCTTCGTTCCTGACATGGAACGTTCATTCGTTGTCGGCAGCAGCACCGACTTTCCGTCAACTGCGGTAACCGCATTTCAAACATGGCTTAACAATGGCGGAGTGATTGTTATGACGGGAACCTACGGAACCAAGGACGTTGACTTTCTAAATAAAGTGACCGGTTGGTCCATGACAAGTCAGAGCGGCTACTCGAATGCACCAAGAATTGATGCCAACACAACTGGCACTCCTTTCGGCGAATCTGCATTGTCTGGAATCGCTTTGGGTACGCCAAGTGCAACCGATGCGATTGGTCCAGGTAACGCACCAAACTTCAAGGCTCTGTGGGGCTCAAACACTCAGGCAGCTGTTGCAACAATGAACTACGGCGCTGGAACAATCATTTTCATGGGTTGGGACTTTTACAATTCTGGATACAACGGCGCCAACGCGTGTGGCGGATATTCCGATAACTGGACCCAAAAAATTGTTCCAGCTGCATTGAAGTATGCATCACAGCTTTCGCAATCAGGTTTGGATAATGCCACAACAAGCGGTGGCGATTTGAAGTACACGTTCTCTCAGAACGGTTCCGCTTACTACGTCGTAGTCCCATCTGGCTCTACAGCACCATCGAACGCAGAAATTAAAGCGGGTTCAAATTATGGCTCAGTAACTGTTTCTACCAGTGGCAATGCGGCAGTTTCTGCAAATGTCGAAAGAGTTTTTTCAGTCACTGGGCTAACGCCGGCCACGGACTATACGGCTTATGTGGTGACAGAGTATGTCAGCAATGGGTCAAATACTTATTCCACCCAACAGGTTGTCAATTTTTCTACGAAACCGGGAACACCCACCGTGGTCTCACTCGTCCCTGATTCAGGAAAAGTTACCGCAACCATTACCCCGTTTGGCAGTGAAACAAATTTTGAATATTCAATTGACGGAGGCACAACTTGGGTAGCGAGATCTCCATCCAGTACTTCTGGAACTTGGGAAATCACTGGCCTTACCAACGGGCAAAGTTACAATTTCCAGTTTCGCTCCGCCTTCAAAACCTTAAGAAGCGAAGCCACAATTAGTGCGAGCTCAACCCCTTCTGTAGCCCCAGCATATTTGAGTGGACTGTCAACAAGTCAGGGAACTCTTTCTCCGACATTTGCTTCAGGGACACTCAGCTACGAAGTTTCCGTAGCTAATGCGATTGACTCACTTACCGTCACGCCCACTTCAAGTGGAAATAGCATCACAGTTCGCGGTCAGGCGTGCACTTCTGGTCAAGCTTCGAGTGCAATTCCTTTAGCGGTTGGGGCGAACCAAGTAACAGTTTCTGTTATTCGTGCAGTGCAAGGTGCGGTTGCAACTGTCTACACAGTTCAAGTAACTCGCCAGGCAGCTGCCAGCAGTTCAAGTAATTACACACCGCCACCAAAGGCAACAGCACCAGATCCTGTTCCGGAACTTCAACTTTCCAAATCTAAGAATGTAGGCAAGAGCCTTGTTAAGTTGGAACTACCTAAAGGCTCAACTGAATCCGCTGCAACAAAAGTTCAGGTGCGATTGTTGGATGTGACAGGAAAACTGATTCGCGAAATCGAAATTCCCGTGTCGAAAGATGTGCAAACCGCAGAGTTTGAATTAGATCTCAAATTCGGCACATTCCAAGCCGTCGTGGTTGCTATGAATACTGCAGGTGCATCGGCTAAGACCTATGCACCTGGCCAAGTAGTAAATATGCTCACTACAGCGCCAAGCGCATCCACACCAGAATTAAGGTTGCTAGGCGTCAAGCTTGTCTCTCCTATTTCCTTTGCTGCCGACAAGGCCGCCGTCTCTGGATCATCCAAGGCTACTTTGGCCAAATTGGTGACCAAAATGGAAGAGAAACCTGGCCGATTCATGGTGACGGGCTTTGTGCGTAGCGCTGGAAGAAGCAAGGCTGAAGAAAAGCGCCTTGCTACGGCCAGAGCCAAGGAAGTTGCCCGAATTCTCAAGGCGGCTGGGGCCACCCAGTGGGTCCAGTACTACGGTTTTGGGTCAACCGGCTCAGGCTCAAAGTTCGGAAACTCCAGATCTGTCGAAATTCG
>JBJOJC010000034.1:0-4976 GCA_046046825.1 Actinomycetota bacterium
GCTGGGACCTTGGCGAAACCCGCGGCACTGTTGCCCTGCGCATGCCAAACAACGAACTTGCACTTGCGCTTTTGAAGGAAGTTGGCCCTCTGGCTGTTTCCAGCGCGAACCTAACCGCACAGCCGGCGGCCAATAACATCGAGGAAGCCGAAGCCTATTTCGGCAGCAAGGTGGGCGTCTATCTAGATGGCGGCCCTTCGACCAGCGCTAAACCTTCGACAATTGTCGACCTCACCGAAGACGGCAAGGTAAAAATAGTTCGACTCGGTGTGCTCACCCTGGCTCAGATCAAAAAAGTGGTTGGCAAAGATGTCGAAGTTTTGGCGGCAGACTAGTGCGCGCCTATTTGCTCATGATTGCGATCACTGCGGTGGTTACTTTTATCGCAACTCACTTTGTGATCAAGCTCACTCGTAAGTACAAAATTTATCCAGAGATTCGCAGCCGTGATTCACACTCGGTTCCAACGCCTCGTTTAGGCGGGCTTGGCATGTTCGCCGGTTTCCTGGTCGCCATGGGCATTGCCGCTAGCCTCGGGTGGTTCAAGTCGGTGTTCGTTCAAGGCGGTCCGATTCTTGGTGTTCTAATAGCCGCCAGCATCATTGCCATCCTCGGTGCACTTGATGACGTTTTTGATCTCGACTGGATGTTGAAATTGGGCGGACAGTTTGTAGCAGCCGGTATTTTGGCGTGGAACGGCGTTCAGATCGTTTCGCTACCAATCGGTGGAATCACCATCGGTTCGTTCGGCATGTCCTTCGTGGTTAGCGTTTTCCTAACGGTCCTCATCATGAACGCTGTGAATTTCATCGACGGACTCGACGGCCTGGTTGCCGGTGTGGTTCTTATCGGCACCTCTACCTTCTTTGTCTATAGCTACCTGCTCGCCCAGAAAACAACGCCGAGCAACTACTTCAGCTTGGCGTCGCTGATCTCAGCAATCGTCATTGGAATGTGTCTAGGCTTCCTGCCTCACAACTGGCGTCCAGCCAAAATCTTTATGGGCGATTCTGGTGCTCTGCTCTTGGCTCTGCTGATGACCACTTCGGCCGTTTCGGTAACCGGCCAACTCGACCCAGCATTTATTGCTCAGTCGAACTTGATGCCGGCGTTCCTGCCGATGATCTTGCCGCTGGCCATTTTGGTTCTGCCTCTTTTGGATTTCACTCTGGCCGTACTCCGACGCCTTCGCGCTGGTAAGTCACCATTCGCTGCCGATCGCGGCCACCTTCACCACCGACTCCAAGACTTTGGCCACGGGCACCTGGGTTCGGTAATCGTTTTCTATGTTTGGACGCTACTTATCTCGGCGACCTGCCTGCTGTTGTTTCTGGCTCCAGTTGAGTGGGCAATTGCGTTTGGTTCGGCGGGAACTCTATTGGCCCTGACCTACACGATTTGGCCAGTTCTAATTCGCAAAGTTCAAGAGCGCAAGGCGGGAAACTAATGCAATTCGACAACACGCAAACGGTGTTTACCAAGGTGCTCAAACTGGGATCGCTGCTGATCGCAACCATCGCCGTCTTGGGTTCCGTTATCGGTTTCTTTGCAGCTGGCTTGCCGGGACTCTTCGGAGCTCTGGCGGGTGCCGCAATCGCGCTAATCTTCGTTAGTCTCACCGCACTTTCGGTGTTGCTTGGCAGCAAGCTCAGTCTCGGCGGGTTCTACGGGGTAGTGCTCGGTGGGTGGCTTCTGAAGATGGTCTTGTTCATGGTTGCCATCTCGGTTCTCAAAGGAATCGAAGGCCTCAACGGAGTCGCCGTTTTCGGAACTTTGGTTGCATCTATCCTCGGTTCACTGGCCGTCGACGGCTTTGTTGTAACAAAGTCGAAAATACCCGCCGTTTCTTGACCTAAACAGCCGATTTTGAACAAATCTTGCTGTTAGAATTTAGTCATCTCCCGCTAGCCACAAACCCAGGAGTTCATTCTGTTTGCTCTAAACCCTTTGGTTACTTCAACCGAGTCGTCTGGCTCGGATGATGGCTTCCACGCGCCAACCATCGGTGAGTTTTTCCCAGACGCAATCTTCTTCGAGGGAACTCCATTTGAGCTAAACCGAATCATGATGATTCGACTTTTGATTCTCACTGTTTTGGTAGTCCTTTTCTGGCTCTGGTCTGGCACCTTCAAGAAGGCCTATGAAACTGGCAAGGTTGTTCCAAGCCGTTTCCAGCTAATGGGTGAGATCTCTCTAAACTTTGTGCGCACCTCGATTGCTCACGAGCAGCTTGGCAAGAAAGACGGCGACCGCTTCTTGCCGCTGCTAACCACCATCTTCTTCGTTGTTCTTGGTATGAACATCACCGGAATCATCCCAGCCTTGAACATCGCGGGAACCTCGGTCATTGGTTTGCCGCTGGTTTTGGCACTGGCCGCCTACGTAACCTTCATCTACGCCGGAATGAAAAAGCACGGTTTCGGTTTCTTCAAGAACTCATTGTTCCCAGCCGGCGTTCCTGCAGCCTTCTACCTTCTGGTAACTCCAATCGAGTTCCTGTCAACCTTCATTCTTCGCCCGGTCACCCTGGCTCTACGTTTGATGATGAACATGATCGCTGGGCACTTGTTGTTGGTTCTCTGTTTCTCAGCAACTCACTTCTTCTTCACCTCAACTCAGGTAGAGGGAGCCATGCGCCTATTCGGTGCTGGAACATTCCTGTTTGGTTTCGCCTTCACTCTCTTCGAGATCTTGGTGGCATTCCTACAGGCTTACGTATTTACTCTTCTGACCACGGTCTACATTCAGTTGGCCATGGCGGATGAGCACTAGGAACTGACGACCGTCAGTTTCAAACCACGGAAGGGAAATAACAAGTGGACGTTAACAACATCGCCGCACTAACCGGCAACCTAGCAGTAATCGGCTACGGTCTAGCAGCAGTAGGCCCAGGCATCGGTGTAGGTCTAGTAGTTTCAAAGACCATCGAATCGATCGCTCGCCAGCCAGAACTAGCAGCAAAACTACAGGTCACCATGTGGCTTGGTATTGCTTTCACCGAAGCTCTAGCGCTTATCGGTCTAGCAACCCCATTCATCTTCGCTTAGTCCAAGTCAGGAAACTGTAATGACCCCTCTGATCCTTGCGTCGGAAGCTACTGCTGAGGCAGCTAAGAATCCGCTCATCCCTGAGGTTTATGACCTAGTTTGGTCGTCGGTCGTCTTCGTTATCCTCCTTGCTTTCTTCTGGTTCCGAGTTCTTCCTAATTTCAAGAAGAACCTCGACGCCAGAACCGAGGCCATTGAGGGTCGTTTGGCTGAAGCCGAACGTATCCAGGCTGAGGTTGCTACCAAGACTGCCGACATCGCTAAGGCGCAGGAAAACTCTCGCGCCGAGGCTTCAGCAATTCGCGAACAGGCTCGTGCCGAGGGTGTAGCCATCCTTGCCGAGCTGAAGGAGCAGGCTAACGCTGATGCAGCCCGCATCACCGCAACTGCGAAGCAGCAGATCGAAGCTGAACGTCAGGCAGCTCTAGTTTCACTACGCGCCGAAGTTGGCTCGCTAGCAATCG
Organism: Actinomycetota bacterium; assembly: GCA_046046825.1. Classification (GTDB taxonomy): domain Bacteria; phylum Actinomycetota; class Actinomycetes; order Actinomycetales; family Microbacteriaceae; genus Rhodoluna. The sequence goes on from JBJOJC010000034.1 coordinate 3,512, forward strand.
ACTTGGCTTCGGCCGTGGTCGGTGCCAGCCTGTCTAACGACAAGGTTGCTGGCAAGGTCGTCGATGACTTCCTAGCCGAGCTAGAAGCAGGCGACAAGGCAGGCAAGAAGAAGTAATGGCAAGTTCAACCCGTCAGGCATTAGCACAAGCGAAGGAAGCACTCGCTCCCTCGCTAGCTAAAGCCGACCTCAAGTTCGCTGAAGAGATCTTCGGTATCGGTGCGGCCATCGGCTCATCGATTCAGTTGCGCAACATTCTTTCGGACCCTTCCGGAGAGAAAAAGGCTAAGGCCGGCGCTTTGCAAGCCGTTTTCGGTAAAGCAGTCTCCAAAGAAGCACTTGAGTTCGCTAACACCCTGGCAGGCTACCGCTGGTCGAAGGGTGGCGACCTAGTCGCTGCCTTCACCCAGTTGGGCGTATTTACCATTGCTGGCATCGTGGCCAAGACCAAGAAGCTTGAAGAGTTGGAAGCCGAGCTATTTGCTTTCAACCAGGCTCTAGCCTCTGACCGTGACCTTCAAACCGCCTTCTCATCGCGCCAGGCTAGCCTCGACGCGAAACTAGCATTGATTGAGTCGTTGACGGCTAAGAAGGTAAGCGAAGCAGCTTCGATTCTTCTTCGCAATGCCGTAATCAATGCGCGCAATGTTCGTTTGGCAGTGATGCTCGACGGATTCATCAAGCAGGTTTCTGCCTACGCCGAACGCCTAGTTGCCAACGTAACCGTGGCTTCGGAACTGAGCAAGAGCCAGCTAGAGCGACTAGAAGCGTCGCTTTCTAAAACTTACGGTCAGGAAATCAACCTGAACGTGGAAATCGACCCAAGCATCCTCGGTGGTGTGAAGGTTCAGGTTTCCGGAGAAATCATCGACGGCAGCGTTGTTGCCCGTCTAAACCAAGCCAAGATGCAGCTCGCTTAGAGCCAAATCCGAAGAAAAAGAGGAACACGAGATGGCAGATCTAAAGATTAGCCCGAACGAGATTCGCGATGCCCTAAAGGGTTTCGTCAACTCTTACGAAGCTGACAAAGCCAGTCGCACCGAGGTCGGTCACGTAATCGACGCCGGTGACGGTATTGCTCACGTCGAAGGCCTGCCAGGTGCAATGGCCAACGAGCTACTAAAGTTTGCCGATGGCACTCTAGGTCTAGCTCTAAACCTCGACGAGCGCGAGATCGGTACCGTAGTTCTCGGAAACTTCGAGGGTATTGAAGAAGGTATGGAAGTTCACCGCACCGGTGAAGTTCTGTCAGTCCCAGTAGGCGACAAGTTCCTCGGTCGTGTGGTTGACCCGCTGGGTAACCCAATCGACGGTCAGGGCGACATCAAGGCTGAAGGTCGCCGTGCACTAGAACTTCAGGCACCAGGCGTTATGGCCCGTAAGTCAGTTCACGAACCACTACAGACTGGTATCAAGGCAATCGACGCCATGATTCCTGTTGGTCGCGGACAGCGTCAGCTAATCAT
>JBJOJC010000035.1:0-3455 GCA_046046825.1 Actinomycetota bacterium
GCGAGGCCGAACCACGCATTAGCGCCCTGCTAGCCGAGATTATCGGCCGCATCTAATGTCGCTTTGGGAACAGGCGAAGTCCTGGTTGGCACAGGATCCGGATCCGGTTACCCGAAACCAGCTACAAGCACTTCTTGATTCGGGCGATGAAACCGAATTACAAAAAGCTTTCGAACCTCGAATCACTTTCGGTACCGCGGGTCTACGCGGCGAACTCGGTGCGGGCTCAGCTCGCATGAACCGAGTTTTGGTGGCTCAAGCTGCGAGAGGTCTGGCCGATTACTTACTCGAGCGAGAGAGCGACCCTTCGGTCGTAATCGGTTTCGACGGTCGCATTAACTCAGACGTATTCGCGGAAGACAGTGCTCAAATTCTGGCGGGTGCTGGAATTCGAGTCACACTTTTCGACACCTATGTGCCAACCCCGGTGCTGGCACACTCTGTGAAGTTTGGCTACTTCTCTGCCGGCATCATGGTTACTGCGAGCCACAACCCTCCAAACGATAATGGCTACAAGGTTTACCTCGGCGGCGACTTTGGCGGTAGTCAAATCATTTCTCCGATTGACCGCGACATTGAAGCCAAGATCGTTGCCGTTGCCGAGAGCCAAACTTTTGCTGAACTACCAAAATCAACCAACTTTGAACGTGGTGGGGAAAATCTTCGCGAGGCCTACTACGAGTCGACCCTGAAGCTGATCGAAAGTCACTACTTCAATAACCGCCTCAAAGTGGTTTACACCGCGATGCACGGAGTCGGCCTCGACACTTTGAACGAATTATTGAAACGCGCCGGAGCTGCGATTCCCGTTCCGGTCACCGAGCAGGTTCAGCCGGATGGCACGTTTCCAACTACCCCGTTTCCAAACCCTGAAGAGCCAGGTGCCATGGATTTGGCTTTTGCCAAGGCTCGCGCGGTTGGTGCCGACCTGATTATTGCCACCGACCCAGACGCCGACCGTTTGGCCCTCGGGGTGCCAGTAAAGGGCGGCTACCTGAGGCTTTCCGGCGATGAGGTTGGTCTGCTGCTTGCGCACGAACTTGCCACCAGGGCTAGCACCAAAGGCACCTTTGCCAATTCGATTGTTTCATCGAGCGCTCTAAAGCGAGTTGCCGAACAGAACGGTTTGGCCTACCAACAAACTCTGACCGGCTTCAAGTGGATTATGCGCGTGCCAAATCTGAGCTTCGGTTACGAGGAGGCGCTCGGTTACTCGGTCGATCCGAGCCACACCCCCGACAAAGACGGCATTTCTGCAGCCCTCATGGCCTTGGCAATTGCCGATCGGCTTACTCAAACCGGAACCTCTCTAAGCGAGCACCTCGACAGCCTGAAGAAGAAGTATGGGTATCGCCCAACCGCCCAGGTGAGCGTTCGAGTGGAAAACAAAGCTATGGTCGCGGAAATACTTAGCCGCCTGACCGAGACTCCACCAACCTCGCTCCAAGGGCAAGGCATCACCATCGAAGATCTTTCGAAACCCACCGGCGAACTTCCTCCGACCGATGGTTTGAAACTTCACCTCGACAACGGCGACTGGGTCATTTTGCGACCATCCGGAACCGAACCGAAGTTCAAGGCATATCTGGAAACCAGCGAAGAGAACCTAGAGGCACTAAAAACCGAGGTTCGAAAGCTTTTGGTTTAGAGCAGAGCCTTCTCTAAGGCTTTGGTGATTTCGTCAATGTCGATTACGTGACGAATCGGAATGATTTCAGCGTTCAAACCTTCAAGTAGGGGCACCAGCTCTTCGGTGGTCATCACAATGTTGGCCAGTGAACCTAACCCTCTGGCTTCGGCCACGCCGACGGCTTCAACCGTGGCTCCCTCGTAATCGAGCGACTTCAGAGCCTTCTCAATGTTGTTTTTCAAGATGACACTGGTTCCGTAGCCAAGACCACATACCGCAACGATTCGCATTGGTCTATTCTCCCAGTGCCCGAGCCAGCAAAATTCTTATCTGCTCGGAATCGGAAGAATTTAGCAAAACCTTTCGGTTTTCGACATCTGCCAGCAACTCCGCGAGAGCGCCAAGCGAATCGATATGCGAACTGTGATCCTTAGCCGCCAGGGCGAAAACCACTTTGACCATTTTTCCGGAACCGAAGTCGACCGGATTCTCGAGAACTGCAACTGAAATGGCATTTTCTACAACGTCTTCGCCGGGTGCTGCGTGAGCGAGAGCGAACCCATCAACCAACACGATGTAAGGGCCTAGTTCTTCAACCACACGAATCATGGCCGAAACATAGTTCGGCTTCACGAAACCTTTGGCAACGAGGAGTTCACCGGCGGCAGTGATGGCTTCGGAATAGTTCGATGCGCTAACACCTAACCGAATCAAACTCACTACTTGCGAGCCTTCGCGAAACCTTCTTGGATGATTTCAATCAGTTCTTCGCGGGCATCCAAAGACTGGAAGCTGGCTTCGGCGGCGTTGAGCTGGAGCTGCTCCAAATCGTCGAGGTCGAACTCGAAGTGTTGAACCAGTAGCTCTAGTTCGCGAGTTACCGAGGTGCCACTCATCAAACGGTTATCCGGGCTAATGGTCACGCGGAAGCCGAGGTCAAACAGAATTGCCACCGGGTGGTCAACAAATTCGTCGCCGAGGTCGGCAACGGCTCCGGTTTGCATGTTTGATGAAGGGCAGAGTTCCAAAGCAATCTGGCGGAAGTGAACCCACTCGGCGGTTTCGCCGAGTTGCACAAAATCGCGGCCGTCTTCTTCTCGCATAAGAAGGTCTTGGTAGATGCGAACGCCGTGGCCGAGGCGCAGGGTTCGGCCAGCGATGATGGCATCTCGGATGCTCTCAACGCCATCGGCTTCACCGGCGTGAACCGTGGTCGGGAACATTTGCTCGGCTAGGTAGTCGAATGCTTCTTTGTGGTTACTGGCAGGGAAACCCGCTTCAGCGCCAGCGATGTCGAAACCAATCACGCCATTGTCGCGGTGACGAACGGCCAATTCGGCAATTTCTAGCCCGCGGTTGTTGTGACGCATTGCGGTAACGAGCTGTCCGGTGCGAATGTATCCACCGGCTGCTTCAACCGCTTCAATGCCCTGCTCAAGGCCGTCTTGTACCGCCTCAACCACCTCGTCGAGAGAGAGGCCCTGGCTTAGGTGCTGCTCGGGTGCCCAACGGATCTCGCCGTAGACCACACCATCTGCGTGAAGGTCTTCAACGAACTCGCGGGCTACACGGGTTAGCCCGTGCTTGGTCTGCATCACGGCGGTGGTGACGTCGAAGGTCTTTAGGTATTCAACCAGGGAACCTGAGTTTGCCGACTCCAAGAACCACTGCTCAAGCTCTCGGGCGTTGTTGGCAGGAAGTTCCAAACCAATCTCCTCGGCTAGTTCAACGATGGTCTGCGGACGGAGTCCGCCATCAAGGTGGTCGTGTAGCGAGATTTTTGGGAGCTTGTTGATATTCATTTTTGTTTTCCTAGTTTTTATTT
>JBJOJC010000036.1:0-15441 GCA_046046825.1 Actinomycetota bacterium
GGTGTCGGCCGCGGTTGGGTGTTCACCAACGGCGCGTGCGCGAAGACCAAGCTTGGTGCGGAAAAGCACGAACCAAACCAGCGGAACCAAGATGAAAGTCAGGTAAACGGTGATTCTGGCCTCGAAAAGTGCCGGACCGATGATCGGTAATCCGCTTAGGTATGGAATCGAAATTATGTCGAAGGTGCCGGGGAAGTTGGCGTCCTCCCCCGAACTTGCCAACCACTGAGAGTAAAGGAAGTTGGTAATACCGATTACCAAAACGTTGATCAGCACACCGATGATGATCTGGTCAACCAAGTACTTGATGGCCAGCGACGCCAGTGCCATCGACAGAATCGCGGAAGCCACCATCGCAGCAATCAAACCGAACCAAAGATTGTGGGTAACGGTACCAACAACAGCAGCCATGAAGGCACCGGTTAGAAGCTGACCTTCGATGGCGATGTTCACCACTCCAACGCGCTCAGACATTAGACCGCCGAGGCCGCCCAAAATAATTGGCACTGCAAGCACGATGGCTGAGCCAAGGATGAATGAAACCGGAACAACGTTGCCAGCCGCGAGCCAGCCAAGAAGAGCAGTCGCTCCGATGAGCCCGGCAATTAGCGTTAGCCAGCTAGGAGTGCGCTTGCCTTGAATCGTTAGCCAAACCGAGAACCCAGCGATAGCTAGCATTAGCGAACCAAAAACGAGGTTGGCAAAAGTTGAAGCCACCACAACATCTGGAACCGAGAAGATATCACCCTTGTTGCTGAGGTTGTAGGTGACATCACCAGGCTTACCGAAGACGCCAAAGGCCAGCAAGACCAACAATGCAAAAAAGGTGAGAACAATCGGAGTCTTCCAACTCGGACGAATCTCGGCACTAGAAAACATGCCTGGGGTTACTTCTAGCTTGCTCATTACTTGACCTCAGCTTTAGGTAGTTTGAAGATTGCACGGATTAGCGGAGGTGCCGCGATGAAGAGCACGATCAGTGCTTGAACTATGCCCAGCACTTCCGGTGAGACGCCCAGGATCTGCATGGTCGGTGATCCTGCCTTGAAGGCACCGAACACTAGACCGGCAATAACCACACCACGAGCCCTTGAGCCACCGAGCAGTGCCACGGTAATCGCGTCGAAACCGATGTTGGCGTGAATGCTCGAGGTTAGACCGCTAGTGGCGCCAAGACCCTGGTTGGCGGCTGCCAAACCGATGAATGCGGCCGATGCAGCCATGGCCCAAACGTAGGTTCGTTCCACGCTGATACCAGCGGCACGTGCGGCATTGGCGTTGTGGCCTACCATGCGGAATCGGTAGCCCACTGCCGAGCGTTCCATGAGCCACCAGTAAACAACCGCTGCTGCGATGGCAAGAATGATTCCGATGTTTAGACCGAATGATTCACCGAGAAGTCTTGGGAACTGGGCGGTTAGTGCCGGTGGGTCCGACTTAGGATTTCCACCGCCGCCCTCCTCGAGTAGCAGGCTCGGCGTGCGAAGGAAAAAGGTGAACAAGTCGATCGCGATGTAGTTCATCATGATGGTCACGATTACTTCGTGAGCGCCGGTCTTGGCCTTGAGGTAACCAACCAAACCACCGGTGGCGCCAGCGAAAACCACAGCCACGACTAGGGCCACAATCATGTGAAGACCATAAGGTAAGTCGAAACGCGTGGAGACCCACGTAGCACCTAGTAGACCCATGATGAGCTGGCCAGTTCCACCAACGTTGAATAGCCCAACTCGGAAGCCGAGAGCAACACCGAGACCAGCCATGATCAGCGGAGCTGCCAAGCGAAGAGTTTCGGTAATCGGACGGAACATGCTCACCGGGTTGTCGGCGTTTAAGTTAATGATCGATCCGTTGAACAAAGCACCGTAACCATCAATGATGGTCTGCCCGGCAACCTGGAAAGTTAGACCAGGGTAGGAAAAGAAGGTCTCGTAGGTGTCGACGACGTTTTCATTGAAGACAGCCATGAAAATCGAGCCGATGAAAAATCCGAGTAGGACCGAAAGCGAAATACGCAACGGCGACCCCGTCATGATCTCTTTCAAAAGTTTGTTGGATTCGCTCATGCTGCAACACCTGCCATCATCTTGCCGAGAGTTTCGCGAGAGGTTTTAGCGTCGACGATACCGACGATGCGTCCTCGATACATGACCGCAATTCGGTCGGCCAGAGCTAGTACCTCATCGAGCTCAGTGGAGATCAAAATTACTGCTCTGCCAGAATCACGTTCGGCAACAATTCGTTCGTGGATGAACTCGATTGAACCAACGTCGACACCTCGAGTTGGCTGGGAAGCAATCAGAAGTTTCACGTCGCGGCTAAGCTCTCTGGCAACCACAACCTTCTGCTGGTTTCCACCGGAGAGTTTGCCAGCCGGGGTCTCAGCAGATTGGGTGCGAACGTCGAATTCTTTGATCAGTTTCGCCGAAATTTCGTCGCGGGCAGCAAAGTCAATGTTGATGCCTTTGGCAAATGGCTTGCCGAACGAACCATTGAGCATGAAGTTCTCGGCGATAGAGAACTCGCTGACCAGACCGTCCTTCTTGCGGTCTTCTGGCACATAACCGATACCGGCTTCAAGGTGTTTACGGACCGAGAGCGAACTCAGGCTCTGACCATCAAGGCTGATTTCCCCGCTGCCGCGAACCGTGTTTCGAAGGCCAAGTAGCGCCTCAGAAAGCTCGGTTTGCCCGTTACCCTGAACACCGGCGATCGCCAGAATTTCTCCAGCTCGAACCTCGAAGCTAACTCCGTCGACGGCACGCTGCTCGCGGTCATCGAGCACCGAAACGTTATCGACGGAAAGAATAACCTTGCCTGGCTTGGTGGCTGCCTTATCAACCTGAAGATCAACTTCGCGGCCAACCATAAGTGAAGCTAGTTCCGATGCGCTGGCCTTCGGGTTGGCTTCACCAACAACCTTGCCCTGGCGGATCACAGTGATCTTGTCGGCAACCGCCTGAACCTCGCGAAGTTTGTGAGTAATGAAAATGATCGAGGTGCCCGACTTGGCAAGGTCACGCATGATCAGCATCAGCTCGTCGGTTTCCTGAGGGGTGAGTACTGCAGTTGGTTCGTCGAGAACCAGCACCTTGGCATTTCGAGTAAGCGCCTTGATGATTTCTACACGCTGCTGCACACCAACCGGCAAGTCTTCGACAAGCGCATCTGGATCGACGTTGAAACCAAAGCGGTCGGAAATTTCCTTAACACGAGCACGAGCGGTGTCTAGGTCTAAGCCACCGATAGCGTTTACCGGCTCGTTTCCAAGAACCACGTTCTCGGCCACGGTGAAAACAGGGATGAGCATGAAGTGTTGGTGAACCATACCGATTCCAGCAGCCATGGCATCACCTGGGCCCTTGAAAGCTTGAACCTTGCCATCGAGGAGGATCTCTCCGCCGTCGGGCTGGTAGAGGCCGTAGAGCACGTTCATGAGGGTCGACTTACCGGCACCATTCTCGCCAAGCAAGCTGCGGATTTCTCCGGATTCAACCACCAGGTTGATGTTTTCGTTGGCTACCAACGAACCAAATCGTTTGGTGATTCCACGTAACTCAAGCTTCATTGCCTAAAACTCCTCTATCCCCTAAATCTAGCCGAAAGAATCCTTCAAAAAAGGCGAAAGCCGCCGAGATATTTCTATCTCGACGGCTTTCTAATTTCAGATTACTGAAGTGGGTTTACCGAACCATCGATAATGCCTGCTTCTAGCTTCTTTAGAGCATCCTTGGTCTCCTGAGAGATCTTGCTGTCGAAAGCACCGAATGGTGAAAGTGCGGTTCCACCGTTTTCTAGGGTACCTACGTAAGCTTCACCATCGAAGGTTGCACCCTCTGCAGAGTACTTCTTGATGATGTCGTAAACAGCGTTGGTCATGCGCTTCTCTACAGAAGTTAGAACCATGTCAGCGTACTGTGGCGAGGTCTTCGCGATGTCCTTGTCGACACCGATCATGACGCCGTCAACGCCGGCTTCCTTGATAGCTTCAGAAGCAGCACCGAACTGGTCGCCACCAACTGGGAATAGCACGTCAGCGCCACCCTTGACCTGGTTAGCTGCAATGGTCTTCGATACACCCGAGTTAGGGGTGAAGTCGCCCATGAAGTCACCGGTCTTCTTGGCTGGGTCCCAACCTAGAACGGTGGTAGCAGTTCCGGTTTCCTTCTCGAATGCCTTAGCACCGTAGTAGTAGCCGTCCATGAATGCGGTTACAGCAGGAATGTTCATTCCACCGTAGGTACCGATTACGTGGGTCTTCGAGTAAGCAGCTGCTAGGTAGCCAGCTAGGTAGCTTGACTGTTCCATTGAGTAGCCAACTGGCTTTAGGTTTGCGTTGCCTTCTGACCATCCGTCAATGGTGACGAAGTTCATGGTTGGGTTTGCCTTAGCAGACTCGTTTACTGGAGCCACTAGGTTGAAGCCAACAGCGAAGATGACGTCACACTTGGCGTCAACCATGGCCTGTAGGTTTGGTGCGAAGTCTTCTGAAGAGTTCGACTCTGCATCGGCCATCTTTACGCCTAGCTCAGCCTTAGCCTTCTTTAGGCCGTCCATTACTGATTCGTTGAACGACTTGTCGTTCCAGCTTCCCTCATCTGAAACTGCACATGCGGTGTAGTCGATGGTTGGAACCACTGGTGCTGCTGGAGCACAACCGGTTAGAGCAAGGGTGGCAACTGCTGCCAGTGCTAGACCCTTGAAGGTGTTGCGTGAAATCTTGTTCACTGTATTTCCTCCTGATATGCAGGTAACAACTGTTGCTATCTGCTGGTGATTACAGCCTATTGCCGTAACAATGCGTAACTTGCCCACACGCCAAATTAGTAGGTAAATTTTTCATTTCGTTTTGATTACGAGGCTTAAAAATCAAACTCCCTTCCGAGCACGAAGCGTCGAAAGGGAGAATGGTGACCCCAACGGGATTTGAACCCGTGCTGCCGCCGTGAGAGGGCGGTGTCCTAGGCCGCTAAACGATGGGGCCGTTAGAGCAACTTTACGATTATGCCACAGAGTTAGTTGGCTTCGCCAATACTCTTAGTGCCTTTGGTGCGATTGAGACCGTCATCGGTAGTTGGCCGGCCGGCTCGCCGTCGGCGTATACCGGCACTCCCTCACTAATTAGGGTTACATCGGTTACTCGAACAATCTCAACCGCAGGGTGAGTAACGTGCGCTCCGGTGAAAACCTTTGGGAAAACCTTGATCAGTTCCGGCTTGGTTATCTTGTGAACGATGAACAGGTCGAGCAGACCATCATCAACGGTGGCTTCCGGTGCAACCAGCATTCCACCCCCATAGGAAGGTCCGTTGGCAACCGCGCAGAGCATGCCGTCGAGCTCACGTTCTTCTCCGTTGATTTTCGCCCGATACTTTAACGAACTAAAGCCGACCAGTTCATAAAGCATCGCCAGCGTGTAGCGCGACGGACCCTTCGGATACTTCCAGCGGTTGGCACGGCGGTTCACAATTGCGTCGAAGCCAGCCGATGCCGAGTTGAAGAAGTAAAAGCGTCTCGCTGGGGTTACCCCAAGCCCCAGGTCGGCCAAAAACGGATGCGGCAGCGACCCCACTGCCAGTGCAGCTGCACCTGCAGCATCGTCGATGGGAATTCCCAGGGTGAGCGCGGCATCGTTGCCCGTTCCGCAGGGCATGATCGCCAAAGGCACCTGAGTTCCTCCACAAAGATTTACGCCGAGGTGAACCATTCCGTCGCCTCCGGCAACTGCCAATGCATCGATCGAACCGTCGGCAATAGCGCGACGTCCGTTTTCGTTTGCCGACTCATAGTCTTTGCCGGAAAGGTCGACCACGGTTACGCCAAGTTTTTGTAATTCTGAAACAAAGGCACTGCCGAGAGTTTCACCTTTACCCTTGCCCGAGGTCGGGTTGAGGATCACGCCGAAAGTGGTCATTTGGCCAACCGAACAATCCTGCGAAGCAGGAACCAGGAAATCAGCGTGCCCGAAAGGGCGATCAGCGGACCCGCGATTCCGAAGAATCCTGCAACCATGAGCAGCGCCGAAACAGCCAGACCAAGAATGATGTTCCAAAGGGTTCTAGACTTCACCTTCTTAGAAAGTTCTATGAGCCTTGGAACCACGAGTGGATCCTGAGAAATCTGAACAAGGTTTGCCGAGTCGAGGTGAACATCGTGACCTGCCACAAACGCTAGTGCAACGTCGGCTTCAGCTAGAGCTGCGGCGTCGTAGTGCCCATCAGCAATAAGTAGAACCTTTGAGCCGCTAGCTCTGCGCTCTTTCACCCAGTCTGCCTGGCGGGTCGAAAGCACTTCAGCGGAGAAGTCACTCAAGCCAAGTCGGTGAGTTAGTTTTTCGACAAGCGTCGTGGCATCTCCGGAAAGAATTGTGATGGCATGCTTGCCGCTCAAATCAACAATGGTCTGAGCCGAGTTGGTTCGAAGTTCGTCGGGGAATTCGATGTAGCCAACCAGCAGTTCGTCGATGCTTACAAAGACGACACTTGAACCTTCGCTGTATGCGTTCGAAACTTGAAACAGGTCGTAGGGGTTAATGTTCACGCCGGTAACGTTCACCATTCCGGCATTGCCAACCTGCACTAATGAACCATCGAATCTGGCTGATACACCGAGCCCTGGAATCGGTGCGAATTCGGTTACCAAGGGTAGTTCCAAACCGCGTTTCGCGGCTTCCTGAATTATGAGGTGACCGAGCTCGTGGCTCGTTCCCATCTCCACTGCGGCGGCGAGGGCCAATAGCTCAGCTTCAGATCCGATCGACGTGTTGCGCGCTAGGTGAATTCGACCAACTGAACTGTGACCTTTAGTAAGCACACCGGTCTTTTTGAAGACAACGTGGTTGATTTTGGCCAGTTGCTCGAAACTGGCACGTGAGCGAACCAACACACCCAGAGCTTTGGCCCGGACGCCAGCTGCCATTGCTGCCAAGGGAACGCTTCTGCTTATGACTGCCACCTGGCCGGCCAATAACACCCCCACGGCAACCGAGAATTCTGCTTCAAGCGACTGCGACCAAACGAACTGAACCCCGGCCGCAATTAGTGCTAGTGCCAAAGCGAAGATGGTGACCGCGTTTTTAGAAATTTCAGCCAATTTGGTGAACCTAGGTTTGGTTTCAGCATCAGCGTCAAGCGACCGAGCTAGCTCGTGTACTAAAAGATCTGAACCAACTGCACTTACCCGAACGGTCAACGGAGCATTGGCTGCGCCCTTGCCAGCCAAGTTTTCGCTTCCGGCCAAAACCCAATCCCCTGGAACTTTCAGCGCAGCATCTAACTCGCCGGTGATTGCGGCTTCTGAAACGAGCGATTGGCCCTGAATCACGTAACCGTCGGCAGGAATTACCGCACCCGGACGAACCAGGATGATTTGCCCGATTTCCAAATCGGCGGCAGCTATGTGCTCCAGCTCTCGGCCCTCAATTAGTGTCGCCTTGCTTGGCAAAAGTTCCGCAAGATTCTTAACCTGGTCTGGGACGAAGGTGATTTGATTGTGCAAAATCCATCCAGCCAAAAGAAGGATTGAAGTAATCGCTATTGGCTGCCAAACGTAGTTTGGGTCGCCCGAGATCAACGCGTAGCCATATGAAATAAGTAGTGCAATTACTCCGAGAACGTCTTGTTGGTTATTTCGTTTAGCGGCTCTAGCCACCAACGCGCCCCAAAGTGGAAGCGCACAAACTAAACCGAGTCCGAGAGTCACATATCCTGAGATCGAATCCCAAGGAATCGGAAGCTTGAAATACTCAGCCGTTGCGTAAGCCAGCGGCAATAGTGAAAACACAAATGCCGCAGCCCAAATCCGAACCGACTTTTTCATAACTAAGCAAGATTCTACGCAGGGTTGGCAAGATGGTCTTTATGAAGGTAACCAAATTGGAGCACGCCACACTCGTTCTAGAAAAAGAGGGCAAGACCCTCATCCTTGACCCAGGTTTTTACACCAGACCGCTGGACGGTTACCAAAACGTGGTTGCGATCATCATCACCCACAACCATGACGACCATGTGCACGAAGATCAGATCGCCATAATTGTGAAAGACAACCCGGATGTTGTAATTCTAGGAACCAAAGAAGTTGCCGACCGACTTTCCTCTTTCGGAGCCAAATCCGTGACCCACGGAGATCACCACCAGCTAGGGCCATTCACGGCTGAGTTCTTCGGTGATCTCCACATCGAAATTCATAGAAGCATCCCGCTAATCCAAAACTGCGGAGTGATGATCAACGAGGTTCTCTACTATCCCGGCGACAGCTACACCCAACCAGATCGCAAAGTGAAATACCTCGCCTGCCCGTCGTCGGGACCTTGGCTAAAAATCGGCGACGTCATGGATTTTGTGGCCGCGGTAAAACCAGAGAACTGCTTCCCCACCCACAACATTCACCTCAGCGAACCAGGAGAACAACTCAACAACAGCCGAATCAAGCAGGTTACCGAAGAGCACGGGGGAACCTTTAGCTACCACCTACCAGGCGAAAGTTTCGAGCTAGAGGCCTAACTCGGCAACGCGGGCGAGCACCAACTCTTTCACGAGGCTTTCTGGTAGTTCCGGTGTTGGTTGAAAGTGCAGGGTGCGGCCCTTGAGTTTCAACTGCGGATACTTAGCAACCATCTCGTTGCCAAGCGAAACGCTGAAGCCGTGGAAACTAAGGTGGTCTTTCCAACCGGAGATGTAAATCACAAATTTCTTGTTGTAACGGAAACCGATGATGGCGTAAGAATAAGCATCTTCACTTCCCGACAAAGTTTTGAGGATAATCTTGCGAACGCGTTCTAACGCCTTTCGATTGGCTTCTGGCTGCGCCGCCAAGTACTCTTCAACAGTTTCCATGAGGCTAGGTTAAAGCAAAAAACAGCCGATTTCTCGACTGTTTTTATTGTTGCTGGGATACCAGGACTCGAACCTAGAACAAAGGAACCAGAAACCTTCGTGTTGCCAATTACACCATATCCCAAAGTGGGTAACCGCTTTATATTACAGGCGTTTACAGGGTGTTAGCAAACACTCCAAGTCGGGCGAGAGTTCGCTCTTTCCCGAGAATCTCCATCGACTCGAAAAGCGGTGGAGAAATTCGTCGACCAGAGATGCCAGTTCGCAGTGGGCCAAAGGCGTCGCGCGGCTTTAGACCCATGGTTTCAATCAACGTGTTGTTGAGAAGTTCCTGGATCGAAGCGGTCTCCCAAGTGGTGAGACTTTCCAGAGCAGCAACAGCGGCATCAAGGATTTCCTTGGCGTTCGCAGGTAGACCGGCCTTGGCGTCGTCGGCTACGACGATCTCATCGGTGAACAGGAATCCGAGCATGGCTGAGCTTTCCGAGAGAACGGTGATTCGCTCCTGAATCAGCGGGCAGGCCGCCGTGAGCACAGCATCTTCCGCCTCTGAAACTGATGCTCCAAGAACTCCGGATGACTGAAGGTAAGGAATTACTCGTGACTTGAAGTCTTCTGGAGAAAGCAAACGAATGTGGGCCGCGTTGATGGCGTCGGCTTTCTTCTGATCGAAACGAGCCGGGTTAGGGTTCACATTCTCAACGTCGAAAGCAGCAACCAGCTCTTCCATGGTGAAGACATCCTGGTCGGCTGATAGACCCCAACCGAGCAGCGAAAGGTAGTTGAGCAAACCTTCTGGAATGAAACCGCGGTCGCGGTGATGGAACAGGTTCGCTTCAGGATCGCGCTTTGAGAGCTTCTTGGTTCCCTCACCCATCACATAAGGAAGGTGACCAAAACGAGGGATGAACTTGGTGATGCCAGCCTCGACCATGGCGTTGTAAAGCGCAATCTGTCGTGGGGTCGAAGACAATAGGTCTTCACCGCGAAGCACGTGAGTAATACCCATTAGTGCGTCGTCAACCGGGTTCACCAGAGTGTAAAGCGGTTGGCCGTTCGGACGAACCACCACGAAGTCTGGGAACGAACCTGCAGGGAAAACAATTTCGCCACGAACTAGGTCGTCAAACTTAATGTCAACGTCGGGCACACGAAGGCGAAGGGCCGGTGCGATACCTTCCTTGCGATACTGCTCACGCGTTGCGTCATCACGCTCCCAGTTGCCGTAACCCTGCTGCTTTGGGCGCCCTTCGGCTTCATTGCGAGCGTCGATGTCTTCAGCGTTCATCCAAGACTCGTAAATGTGACCTGAGGCCTTTAGCTTCGCAATGACGTCTTGGTAAATGTGGCCACGCTCAGACTGGCGGTAAGGCTCGTTTGGGCCACCAACGTTTACCCCCTCATCCCAGTTCAAGCCAAGCCAACCCAGGGCATCCAAGATCATGTCGAATGACTCTTCGCTGTCGCGCTCTGCGTCGGTGTCTTCGATACGGAACACAAACTTTCCGCCTGTGTGACGAGCGTAAGCCCAGTTGAACAGTGCGGTTCTAACCAAACCAACGTGCGGAAGACCAGTTGGCGAAGGGCAGAAACGAACCACAACGTCTGAGCCGGTTGCGGTTGTGAAAGGTGCGGTAATACCTGAAGTCATAATGCTTCAAGTCTAAGCAACAGGGTTGCGAAGAACTCCGATACCTTCGATTTCGATTTCAACAACGTTGCCTGGTTCAATGCGGCCAACGCCCGCAGGTGTTCCCGTGAAGATAACATCACCGGGAAGTAAGGTCATCGCTGCGGTTACGTGCGCAATGATCTGCGGTACGTCGAACATCATCTTGTTGGTGGCCGAGCGCTGACGAATTTCACCGTCGACGCGCGTTTCCAAAACCTGACCGTCAGGAACAAACTCGGTTTCGATCCAAGGACCAAGTGGGCAGAAGGTGTCGAAGCCCTTGGCTCTCGCCCACTGGCCGTCGCGGTCTTGAATGTCGCGTGCGGAAACGTCGTTGCCAATTGTGAAACCCCAAACGTAATCCATGGCGTCTTCTTCCGAAACGTTTTTCGCAAGCTGACCGATGACGATCACCAGTTCACCCTCAGGGTCAACATCGGTGGTCACCTTAGAGGGAATCACGATGGTTTCTTCAGGGCCGATTAGCGCGCTGGTTGGCTTGAAGAAAATCAGCGGTTCGGTTGGAATGCCAAGACCCATCTCGATAGCGTGATCTTCGTAGTTCTTGCCGATGCAAAGAATCTTGGTGGTTGGTAGAACCGGTGGCATCAACTGAACGTCTTTTAGAGGAAGACGATCCCCACTCGTTTCATAGTTGTTGAATAGCGGGTGCCCCTTGAATAGAACTAACTCTGGACCATCAACTAAACCCCAAGCCGGTACACCTTTGTAAGCGAACTTTGCGATCTTCATTTAAGCCAGTTTATAGAGCCAGTTGTGTCGGTCTTCAACGGTTCCGTACTGAATGCCGGTTAGTTCCTCGCGAAGGCTCACGGTTAGCGCTCCTGGCTCGGCATCTGCAGAACCAATGGTCTCGTTCTTGCTGGCGAACTGCCCAACCGGAGTAATAACCGCAGCAGTACCGCAGGCAAAAACTTCGGTGATGTCGCCCGAATTAATTCCGTTGCGCATTTCGTCCAAGGAAATTTTGCGTTCCTGAACTTCGATGCCACGGTCTTTGATCAGCTGAATTACCGAATCACGGGTGATTCCGTGAAGGATGGTTCCATCGAGCGAAGGAGTCACCACGTGGCCGTCTTTGTAAACAAAGAACAGGTTCATGCCACCGAGTTCTTCGATGTAGGTAGCGGTTTCGGCGTCTAGGAACATAACCTGCGAGCAACCCTGCTCGTAACCCTCGGTCTGAGCCTGAAGCGATGCAGCGTAGTTACCACCGGTCTTGGCTTCACCGGTACCGTGGCGACCAGCGCGAGCCGAGTCGAGGGCAATCCAAATCTTAACCGGCTTGATGCCTCCGGTGAAGTACGGGCCAACCGGGCTAGCAATCACGCGATACTCAGCGCGGTGTGCCGGGCGAACACCCAGGAAGTCTTCTGCCGCAATCTCAAACGGACGGAAGTAAAGGGTCTTTTCGTTTACCGGAGCCGGAACCCAATCGCCATCAACTTCCATGAGTTTCACAAGCGACTCAACGAACAATTCAACCGGAACTTCCGGTAGTGCCATGCGCTTGGCAGAACGCTGCAAACGTTTTGCGTTCTCATATGGGCGGAAGGTCCAGATCGAGCCGTCGGCGTGACGGTAACCCTTGATACCTTCGAAGATTTCCTGGCCGTAGTGAAGCACGGCTGCGGCTGGGTCCATCAGAATTGGGCCGTAAGGAATAACCTCGGCACTGGTCCAACCCTTATCTTGCTCCCAAACACAAACAACCTGGTGGTCGGTGCGAACGGCTCCAAAAACCGGAGCCTCGAGCACGGCTTCGCGCTCTGCCGCAGGCATCGGGTTTTCGTTGCGAGTTATCTTCCACTGTGGTGTCATAGT
Organism: Actinomycetota bacterium; assembly: GCA_046046825.1. GTDB lineage: Bacteria > Actinomycetota > Actinomycetes > Actinomycetales > Microbacteriaceae > Rhodoluna. Next base: position 12,352 of record JBJOJC010000036.1, read on the forward strand.
GACTCTCCTTAGAGTTTCGAAAGGATGCTGGCGGCCACTTCCTGAGTGGAACGTTTCGCATCGCCACGGGTGGCTAGGTCGTCGGCAACGGCTCGTTCAATGCGAGCCGCAGCAACCGGGTTCTTGAGGTGTTCAAGAAGTAGAGCAGCCGAAAGAATCGCTGCGGTTGGGTCGGCAAGGTTCTTTCCAGCAATGTCTGGGGCCGAGCCGTGAACCGGTTCAAACATGCTCGGGAATTCGCCGTCTGGGTTGATGTTTCCAGAAGCACCAAGGCCGATTCCGCCACCGATAGCAGCAGCCAGGTCGGTGATGATGTCACCAAAAAGATTGTCTGTCACGATCACGTCGAAGCGCTCAGGGTCGGTCACCATAAAGATGGTCGCTGCGTCGATGTGTAGGTAGTCAACCTTGACGCCAGGATATTCCTTAGCAACTTCGGTAACTGTGTTCTGCCAAAGCCATCCGGCGTGAACCAGAACGTTGTGCTTGTGAACCAGAGTTAATTTTTTGCGGTCGCGCTCGGCGGCCAAATCAAACGCGTAGCGAACCAAGCGCTCAACACCGAACTTGGTGTTAACCGAAACCTCGTTAGCAACCTCGTTTGGAGTGCCAACACGAATTGCGCCACCATTACCAACGTATAGGCCCTCGGTGCCCTCTCTAACCACCACGAAGTCAACGTTCCCGTGGTCGCGAAGAGGCGAAATTACACCAGGGTAAATCTTGGTTGGGCGGAGGTTCACATAGTGATCAAAGGTGAATCGAAGCTTCAACAAAAGCTGACGCTCTAGAACACCTGATGGAACACGCGGGTCACCGATAGCACCGAGCAAAATTGCGTCGTGCTCTTTTAGTAACTCGAAGTCGGCGTCGGTGATGGTCTCACCGGTTGCAAGATAACGACGAGCACCGAGGTCGAACTCGGTGGTCTTGAACTCCACCCCAGAGCCTGCGGTCACCTTACGAATGGCGTCGAGGGCGATAGCCGTTACTTCAGGGCCGATTCCGTCTCCGCCGATAACGGCGATCTTGTATTCACGGGTCACGATGTTGCTCCAAACAATGCGGTTTTACTCAACATTACTCGCAGGTCAGCCGCGTTTGCGGGCAAGCAACACAACCGTAATAGAAGGTTTGAGCCCTTCCTTGGTTTGAATTTGCCCATCACGCAAAGTGCACTCGATCACGTCGAAGCCCTGACCCCAAAGTGCTCGCTTCAAAAACCCAACCGTTGGCAAAACGCGTGGGTCACGAGGCCCACCGAATCCGCCTGCCAAATTTGCCCTGGCATGCCACACCCCAAACAGGTGACCACCAGGAACAACGTGCTTTCCAAGACGACGAATCGCCTTCTTCAGTTCACTTCCAGGTGTCTGCAAATAGCCAATCAAACCAAGCTCAACCTGATCCTGCTGCGGCACAAACGAAGTTGCATCAGCAACAGTGGCCAAACATTTAGACGCCAACCCAGATTCTTCGGCAAAGTCGGCATACTTCTTCAAAGCCACGGGTGAAAAGTCGATGTTCTCGGCAATCCAGCCTCGCTTGGCCAGCCAAACTGAGTTACGGCCCTCTCCCCCGGCTAAATCAATCGCACGACCAGGCTTCAAAGGCGAGCAGTACTCAACCACAAAACGGTTCTCAACCTTCGTGTATAGAAAGTCTTCGATTTCGTATTTTTTGTCCCAGTAATCAGAGGTAACTTTAGCCATAACCCAAGTCTTACCTATCGCAACAAAATAAACTTGAGAAACAACCAACAAAAGGAGCGCCCGTGGCCACCGAAGTAACCCTTGACGACCTAGCCGATGCAATCAGCCATGGAGCCTACGTTCTCGACGTTCGCGAGCAAGAAGAGTACGACGAAGCTCACGTTCCTGGCGTAACCCTGATCCCACTGGGTGAACTTGAACAGCGCATCGACGAAGTTGAAGACGGCTCACGCGTTTTTGTAATTTGCCGCTCAGGCGCTCGCTCACTAAAGGGAGCCGACATCCTTGAAGCCAATGGCATCGACGCCGTTTCGGTTGCCGGAGGCACCATGGGCTGGATCGAATCAGGCCGCGCTACCGAGTAATTAGGGCTTCGGCCTTAGGGCGCAAGCCGGAGTTCCCCCAGGGAGCTTGTGGCGATACTTCGCAACAAAGAAGTAGCCGACTCGAGCACCCCAGCTAAACGGTGGAATTACCAAAAAAGCTCCCAAGACTTTGAACCACCACTGGTGCTGCAGGCGCAATAACTTTGCGAAAGCCCTGTGCCCTGCGAAAGACTTGCCGTTCTCATAAACCTGAACCTTGGCCGAAGCCTGTTCTTTAGTTAGCCCGTAATCTGCAAGTTCAATCCACTGCCACGGGTGAATCTCAATCGGGGTAGAAGAATTCTTCTCGATGTAGTTGGCCGTGGTTGTGCAAAAACCGCAGTCACCATCAAAGATGAGTACTGCGGTTTCGCTCTTGGTCATGTTAGAAGTTTAGGTCGATTGCCTTCATGGTTTCAGCCTGAATCTCTTTGCGAACGCCTTCGAGAACATCGGCTGGCACTGGAGAGTCAACGGTGATTACCGATAGCGCTTTGCCACCCTTCTGCTGTCGGGCGATCTGCATGGCTGCAATGTTCACGCCGGCTTCCGAGAAAGCCTTTCCGTAGATTCCAACGATGCCTGGGCGGTCTGAGTAAACCATGACCACTAGGTGTTCAGCCATTTCGAGTTCAACTTCGTAGCCGTTGATGGCAACGATCTTCTGGTGAAGCTTCGGGCCAATTACGGTTCCAGAAACCGAAGCAATGGTGCCGTCGGTCATCACTGCCTTGATTGCGGTCACGTTGCGGTATTCGTCGCTTACCGAATCAACGGTGAGCTTTACGTCGATGCCGCGCTGCTCAGCCATTAGCGGAGCATTTACATAAGAAACCTGCTCGGTTACGGCGTTCTGGAAGAAGCCCTTTAGACCTGCCAGCTTTAGAACCGAAACGTCGTGCGCGGCGATCTCGCCACGAACTTCAACTTCAATCGACGATACGCCGCCACCGGCCAGCCCAAATAGAACCTGTCCCATGTTTTCCATGAGCGAGATACCTGGCTTCACCGAC
>JBJOJC010000037.1:0-4515 GCA_046046825.1 Actinomycetota bacterium
TCGGAAATGACCTCTAGAGCCTGGGTTCCAATCGAACCGGTGCTTCCAAGGATGATTACGCGACGCATTTACCAATCTTCTCACCAAACTCAAAGGCGCACGGGCGTAGACTAGCCCTATGAGTGAAACCCCTGTCTCAGTACGTAAGTTAGTCACCGCAATCCCAGGACCTAAATCTCAGGCCCTTCACGCACATCGCTTAACCCAGGTTTCTGCTGGTGTTGGTGCGGCCCTACCGGTTTACATCGATCACGCTCATGGCGCGATTCTCACCGACGTCGACGGCAACCAGTTCATCGACCTTGGTTCAGGCATCGGTGTAGTGACCATTGGTCACACCAATGAACAGGTAGTGAAGGCCGTGCAGGAGCAGGTTGCGAAACTTACCCACACACTTTTCACCGTTACCCCTTACGAGCCTTACGTGCGCGTTTGTGAGCTTCTAAACAAGCACACCCCGGGATCATTCGCAAAGAAGTCGGCCCTATTCAACTCAGGCGCAGAAGCTGTTGAAAACGCAGTTAAGTTTGCTCGCAAGTTCACTCGAAAGAGCGAGATTGTGGTCTTCGACCACGCCTACCACGGTCGCACCAACCTAACCATGGCCATGAACTTCAAGGCTGCCCCTTACGGCAACGGCTTCGGCCCACTTGCTGGAAGTGTTCAGCACGTTCCAATGTCTTACCCATACCGCGACCCCGAAGGCATGACCGGTGTAGAGGCAGCAAACCGCGCCATCACCTACATCGAGAAGCGCGTTGGAGCAGAAGACCTTGCTGCAATCTTCATCGAGCCAATCCAGGGCGAAGGTGGCTTCATTGTTCCAGCGCCTGGCTTCCTAGTAACACTTCAGAACTGGGCTCGCGCCAACAACGTACTAATCGTGGCCGACGAAGTGCAGTCGGGTATCGCCCGCACTGGCCGCTGGTTCGCTAGCTTCTATGAGCCAGGTTTTGAACCAGACATGGTCACCATCGCCAAGGGTATTGCCGGAGGAATGCCGATCTCGGCTGTAACCGGTCGCGCCGACGTTATGGACGCAGCTCACGCCGGCGGTATCGGTGGCACCTACGGCGGTAACCCAGTTGCCGCAGCAGCAGCAGTTGCCGTGCTTGAGCAACTAGAAGATGGCAAGGCATTCGAGCGCGCAATGGCTATCGAAGGCTTCATGCTTCCTCGACTACAGGAACTTCAGCAGCGTCACCCGGTCATCGGTGATGTTCGCGGACGCGGTGCGATGCTAGCCATCGAATTGGTAGAACCAGGAACCAAGAACCCTAACTCTGCAGCAGTCAACAAGGTTGTACAGTACTGCCACCAAAACGGTGTGCTAGTTCTAAATGCCGGAACCCACGGAAACGTAATCCGCTTCCTCCCGCCACTAGCCATCACCGACGAGCAGTTGACTGATGCGCTGAACGTCTTGGATGTGGCTCTGGCTCAGGCCTAAACGAATGCTGGGGCACCATTTTCGCAATTGTTATTCAAATTAGGCGGAAGTTAGTAATCATCAAAAGGCCTGGTGCAAATCACCAAAAAATCAAAATAGTGTGAACAAAAAAAATTGACATACGATTTGCAACCCTAGAACTATGGTTTCAGATGCAATAAACGCGGCTCCCGTTAGAGGCCAATTTCTAAATCGCAATTTAAATGCTACTGCGCGAGCAGTAAAAAGAACGATGAGGATAATGCTCACTATGATAGCCGCTGGCAAAAAAACCAATTTCATCAGAGTAAAGTGCATGTAGTTCTTGAATCCTATTAAGAGCAGAAAATCAAAAAGTGTTGCTCCCAGGGCAAAAAGAGAACCCGAGTCCATAGACGCTGAAACGAGATTCGAAAACTCTAGTGGCTTTTCCCCTTTATCCCAAATGTTTAGCGAATCTTTCCAATCCCTGTCTCTACACAAAATGTAGATAGCCAGCAAAAAATGAATCAAGAGTGCCCAAAAAGTAAATGGGGGTCTTGTGATCATATCCATGTTTTTAAGTATCTATCTATTCGAGTTTCGAGCTAAATCGAGGAGAAGCTGGGTTGCTTGGGAGTTTGCCTCGCCGAAACTTTCTCTTATGGCTTTCCTCGTAAAAGGTTTTCTTTGAGCGTAGAGACGCAGGACACTTCGGTGCCTTAAGGCTGTAAGCCCTGCCCCTCTAGCGGCTGCATACCCAAAACCGGAAGAGACTGAGTTCAGCGCACCGCTCTCAAGCATGTATTGAGTTCTCTGAGAACCTGTGTACCCAAGATTGTCAGCACCAATTGCACCCGTAGTTAGTCCTGCAATTCCGTTTATTATTAGGCCGCTCACTAGACAGCCAACACCTGCGGTTGCAGCGCAAATAGCTCCGACCAAGGCAAGTGCTATAGCGGAAATGACTGCGGTTGCTATCAGGGTTTGCCACCCTTCCATTTCACCAGTGAGGTCAGTTTTATTGATCGGGTCGTTTGGGTAGTTGTATGGGGTTTCGTTGCCGCCTTGAATGGGGTCGGGTGAGAGGAATTGGCCTGTTATTGGGTTGTAGCCTCTGGCTCCCATGAATTGGATTCCGGTGTCTGTGGTTTCTCTTTGTGGTTGGCCGAGTGAACCATAGTTGAGGATAAACAGCGATGATGGGTTTGGCTGGGTGGAAACACCATCCGGTCTGTCTTCAGGGTTCAGAGCTTGTTGCACACCGTATTCATCGAAGACGTTTAGTTCGTTTGGTCCTGCCACGTAACCAGTTGATGGTAGTTGCAGGCTGGTTATTGTGTCGCCATGCAAGTTGCCGATGTTTAGGTAGGTGGTGGTTGTGGTGCCGTTTACTTTACGGGTTGCGTTCAAGCTACTGGCGAGTGCTGTTGTAAAAATGTCTGTTTGTGCAGCAGCTGTGCCGGTGCCGGTAACCCAGGAAGGGTTATCAGTTTCGTTCGTGTAGTGGCGCACAGTTTTCACACTACTGCCAACCTTGTCTTGGTACCTGCGACCAAACGACGCATCAAAAACCCCAAATCCCCAATTGATTTAGAGCCTATAACCTAAGGCAGACAAGACGCCCGCTCGTTATCAAAGGTTTATAAAGAACTATTTCTTGAGAAGTCTCTTGCGCTTGAACGCCCCGTTGATCTGAGTTCCGAGAACAATCAAGATGGCGGCCAAGAACACAGCTGAAGCGATTACGTTGGCTTCAGCCGGAACACCACGAGCGGCTGCAACGTAGACGTACTTCGGGAAGGTTTCTACTGAGCCTGAGTTGAAGTAGGTGATGATGAAGTCGTCGAAGCTTAGTGAGAACGAGAGCAGCGCTGCAGAGATGATGCCTGGTAGCAGTAGCGGGAAGGTGATCTTCCAGAAGACTTGAGTTGGGTTGGCGTAGAGGTCTCGACCGGCTTCTTCGAGCACTGGGTCGAGAGTTTGTACTCGGGCTTTTACGGTTACCACCACGAAGGATAGACAGAACACCACGTGGGCGATGATTACCGTTGTCATGCCGGCGCCAACGCCTGCGTTGAAGAACAAACCAGCTAGACCGGCACCCAGCACAACTTCAGGGGTTGCCATAGGCAAGAACAGTGCCAGGTTCACTAGCGAGCGAGCACGGAAACGGTAGCGAACCAATCCAATGGCCAGCGCTGTGCCAAGCACGGTTGCAATCAGGGTTGAAACCACGCCGATGAATATTGAGTTACCCAATGCTTGGCAAACGTCTGGTTTGGCGCAAACGCCCAGCCACTTATCGAAGGTGAAGCCCTGCCATTCGGTGTTGGTGCGCTGGGACGAATCGTTGAACGAGAAAACGATGGTGTAAACGATTGGGATGAGCATGAAGGCCATCGCCAAGAACGAATAGGTCGGAAGGCTGAGCTTACCCAGCGAGAAACGCTTCACAGGAGGTCATCCGTTCCCGAGCTACGAACGTAGAGGCCAACGAGAGCCACAATAACTGCCATTAACATCACGCTGAGCGATGACGCAATCGGGTAGTCCTGTGTCTGAAGGAATTCGCTGTCGACGATGGTTCCAATCATCGAAGTCTTCGACGAACCGAGGAAGTTCTGACCGGCGTTGACATAGTCACCAGCGATTGGGATAAACACCAATAGCGTTCCCGAAATGATGCCCGGCATGCTGAGTGGCAAGGTAACTTTGCGGAAAACCTTAGCTGGGCTGGCATAGAGGTCGGAGCCGGCTTCGAGAAGTCGCACATCGAAACGCTCAAGCGTGGTGAAAAGCGGCAGGGTCATGAACGGGATGAAGTTGTAGGTGAGACCGAAAATAACAGCTGCGTCGGTGCCGAGGAAGTGTTCGCTCTTATCCATTAGCCCTAGCGAGTAAATCGTCTGCATGATGGCACCGCCATCGGAGAAGATTTGCTTCCAGGCGATCGTTCGGAGAAGGAACGAGATGAAGAAAGGAGCAATAACCAAAACCAACATCAAACGCTGTAGCAGCGGACGAGCTCGAAGCTTCACACCGATGAAGTAGGCCAACGGGTAGCTGATCAAAAGCGCTATGACGGTTGCAATCGTCGCGTACAT
>JBJOJC010000038.1:0-4279 GCA_046046825.1 Actinomycetota bacterium
CCGCGTTCCATTTCTTTCGCTCGCACCGTGGCCAATTTAGCGCTGTAAAGCGCTTCGATTTCGGCGCGATCGGCGGTCTGGATGTACTCCAAATCCTCAGAATCATCGTCATCACCCCAGCCACTCGGAATCGCGGTGCCCAGAAGTGAGCTCTTCACCAGGATTCGGGGTTCATTATTCGCAATCGCAATCGACTGATAGGCCTCAAATAGGTGCGGGCGCAGGCGCTCTACCAAATCCACGCGGGCGGCAATAATCTCGGACCCGTATGAAACCAGGCTCTGGTCCCACGCATCCAGGGTGCTGAGCGCACTCCCCTTGGCTCCGGTCTGCCGCGCCGTTTTTAATAGGGTATTTCGCTGCCTGAGCACCCGGTCATAATCGCTGTATACCCCAGCAAAACGCGGCCAAACCTGAACTACAAGTTCGTCAATAAATGCGCGGCGGTTGGTTGGGTCGCGTTTGACGATATCCAGGTCTTCCGGTGCAAAAGTCACCGAGTTCACTAATCCAAGGATGTCGCGCACGCGCGGCACCGGCGACTTATTAACGCGGGCCTTATTTGCACTGTCACGATTCAGCTCCAGCTCGACCAAAATGTCACGCTCAGCATGGCTTGCCATAGCTCTAACTGCAGCCTGAGGCTCATCCTGTTTGATTAGTGGCAAATAACCGGCAACTCGGTGGCTAGACAAGGTAGACAAGTAGCGAATTGCCTCAACCAGGTTGGTTTTGCCCTGCCCATTCGGCCCAACCAGAAGGTTTACCCCTGGTTGAAGCGCAATCTCGGCATTCTTGTAGTTACGAAAAGAAGCGAGTGACAGATGCTTGATAAACATCTGTTGGTTTTAGCGAACGAGAAGGTTTGGCTGAAGCAGGTAGCGATAGCTGTCTGAATCGGTCTTTTCCTTGGCTCCGTGGCTAGAGATCAGCACTGGGCCAGGCTTGTTCGGGTTGTCGTTGTTTGTGAATGCGATCTTCACGAACTCAGAGTGCACGCCGGCCAAACCATCGATGAGGAACTGAGGCTTGAGCGAAACAACAATTTCCTTGCCTTCAAGCTCGGCACTGATGTTTTCCGATGCCTGGGCAGTCTCGTTTCCGGTTGCCTCGAGTGCAACGGCACCCTCATCAAAGCTGTAGCGAAGTGGGCTTTCGCGCTCGAGCACTAGTGAGACACGACGGGTCGAGTCGATTAGATCTTGGGTTGCAATGACCGCATAGTTCTCGATGTTGTCTGGGAACAGGCTCTTGACTGGTGGAAAGTTGCCCTTTAGTAGCAAGGACGTGACAGAGCGGTTGTTTGCTTTGAACGCAATCATTTCGCGCTCGTCAGACTTGGTGATCGAAATCGAAATCTCACCCTGGTTACCGAAAGTCTTTGCAACTTCTTGCAGTGTGCGGGCCGGAACCAAAGCTACAGCGCCGACGCCAGCCGGGTTTGATTGCCAAGCTGCCTCGCGAAGAGCTACGCGGTAGCGGTCAGTAGCAACGAATGAAATCGACTTTTCGCCGGCTTCAAGCTGAACGCCGGTAAGAACTGGGGTTACGTCATCCTTGGATGCTGCAACAGCAACCTGGTGAACAGCATTCTGGAAAGCTTCGCCGGTGATGGTTCCTGAAATCGCTGGGATTTCAGGAAGGGTTGGGTATTCCTCAACGGGCATTGTCAAAAGGGAGAACTTGGTTGAACCACAGCTAACTACAACCTTTGAGCCATCGGTGGTGAAATCAACCGGGGCGTTTGGCAGCTTGCTTGCGATTTCAGAGAGAAGACGACCTGAAACCAAGACGCGGCCAGAGTTTTCAACCTTGGCAACGATTTCGGCCTGGGCAGAAACTTCGTAGTCAAAAACAGATAGACGAAGAGCGTTGGCGTCAGCTTCGATCAAGATGCCGCCGAGAATTGGAAGCGTAGTGCGCTGTGGCAAAAGGCGAACGGCGAATGAAACGGCGTCACTGAGCACGTCTTTGTTGACTTGGAACTTCAAAGGTCTCCCCGAATCTGCCTTGATTCTCAAAGCATTGGTTTCTAGGGCTTAATCTTGGCACAGGTCACGGCAGAAACCGCGCTGTTTAGGGGTTTCCTTAGTTTTCTCGGGTTTTGTAATTCGTTATAGATTTTCCTGAATATTTAAATCTTTAAAACAAGATTATTAACGCCTGTGGAAACTGTGGATAAGTAGCAACTTCCCAATAAATCCAATGGAACTACATCGGTGAAAGATGTATACACAGGTGTGGATAAAAATGTGGATAACTCCTCAGCCTGTGAATTCAAATTTTTCAACTAACAGCTTCTTAGCCAGTAATTCACTGAATCACCAGACTTATCCACAGTTATCCACAGACATGTTCATATGTTTATTTTCCACAAAATGACAAAAAAATACCCCCGCCCGGTGGGCAGAGGTTCATTTTCTTGCAAAAACCTTCTAGCGGAGGTTTAGTTTCGCTGGTCAGCTTTAATCCTTCCCAGGATCTCTGTGATCTGGTTATAGACGTAACGACGTTCTTTCATCAGGTCATTGACCTTTTTATTGGCATACATAACGGTTGTATGATCGCGACCACCGAATAGTTGGCCAATCTTAGGAAGCGACAAATTCGTCTGCTCGCGGCATAGATACATTGCGATTTGACGAGCCAGTGCCACAGCCTGCACACGTGAGGATCCATACAGGTCATCCGCGGTGAATTTGTAATAAGCGGCCACGGCATTAATGATGTCGATTGGAGCAATAACGCTGTCTTGGCCAACTGGAACAACATCCTTGAGGATCGTCTGAACAAGTGACATGTCAATGCGCTGGCGGTTTAGTGCCGCATAAGCAGTGACACGGATGAGGGTTCCCTCGAGCTCACGAATGTTAGAGGCCACGCGGGCCGCCATGTATTCGAGAATTTCGTCATCGATCTGGAACTTGTCGCGCTCTGCCTTCTTGCGAAGAATGGCGATGCGAGTTTCAAGCTCTGGAGCCTGAATGTCGGTTAGCAAACCCCACTCAAAACGTGAAAGCATGCGGTCTTCGAACCCGGTGAGTTGCTTCGGCGGCTTATCGCTGGTGATGACAACCTGCTTGTTGTGACCGTGCAAGGTGTTGAATGTGTGGAAGAAGGCCTCTTGGGTCTGGTCCTTACCCTCCATGAACTGGATGTCGTCAATCAGTAGAAGGTCAACATCGCGATAATCGGCCTGGAACTGGGCGGTTCGGTTGTTTTGAATCGAGTTAATGAAGTCGTTGGTGAACTCTTCGCTAGAGACATAACGGACCTTGATCTTTGGGTAAAGGTTCAAGGCATAGTGACCGACCGCGTGCAGCAGGTGGGTCTTGCCCAGACCCGAATCACCGTAGATAAACAGTGGGTTGTAGGCCTTGGCCGGCGCTTCAGCAACTGCAAACGCAGCCGCGTGGGCCATGCGGTTTGAGCCGCCACTGACAAAGTTTTCGAATGTGTACTTCGGGTTTAAGCGCGCGTCATCGCTGGCAACTGACGAACGTGATGTGTCTCGGGTTGCCTCTGGGGCTTCGCTGTAGGTATCGGTGTAGCTCACCGGAACCACGCGCTCTGACGAAGTCTGATCGTCGAGTGGAAGATTTTGTGTGAAGGCGGCTTCGATTTCTGGGTTAACCACTACCGCGAAGTTTGTCGGTCCGCCGAACTCGGCGTTGTCGACCATTGCATCGAGCATGATCGGGCGGATCCGCTCTTGCAAGATTCCGCGGGTGAACTCGTTAGGAACCTCAAGATAGAGAGTTTCTCCAAGGACTCCCTTTGGCTCGACCAGGTTGATGTAACCAAGGAGCTGAGGAGTCATTCGCTCGTCTAGGGTCAGCCTGTTGACAAGTGTGTGCCACAAAATCGTGACAACGTCTTGATCAGACATTTGCTGAACCCCTTTCAAATTGCCCGACTGGCCGATTAGCCAGTATTTACTTGATTTTTGCGTACTTTTCACAAAGTTATCCACCATGTGGAAAACTTGTGGATAAGTTTGTAGTTGAAGTTATTAAACCTGTGGAAAGTCCCCTGAGCCATTCAACTCAATTAGGTTACTTAAAAGCAAATTGTCCCCGCGTGTCATTCACTAAATAATTCGAGGTGATATGGCAGACTCTAAAGTTTTTTGCGAAACGGGCCTCGATAACTTGACCGAGTTCGGTAATTGGGCGTAGATTTAACAGGTTGCTCTGCATAGGGAACGGCAGAAGCGAAACGGCTTGTGTTCCCAAAACACATACTTTGTTCCACTAACAGAAGAAGATCACCATGTCGA
>JBJOJC010000039.1:0-3653 GCA_046046825.1 Actinomycetota bacterium
AAAGTCGAAGTAAAAACCGCGTTCGGCACGGTAGCGCTCGAGATCCGGAGCGAGAAAAAGGATTGGTTTACCAGTGACCGAAAAATCAAACATCACCGACGAATAATCGGTTATCAAAACATCGGCTGCGATGTAGAGCTCGGTGATATCGGGATAGGAAGTGACATTGATGGCCGACCCGGTGTTCTTCGACGGTGTGGTATTCGTGTGTCCGCGGAACATCACCTGCACTCCATCGGGGTAAACCATGTCTGGTTCAAGATAACTAACCGCTTCCCAGCTTCCGGTAACGGTCCGCTGATAGTCACGCCAAGTGGGCGCATACAGCGCCAGAATCGTTTTCGAGTCGGTAACACCTAGTTTTGCTCGAATCGCTTGGCGATCGGCAGCCGTGTGAGTTGTTAGCCGGTCGTTTCTGGGGTAGCCGGTTTCAAGAACTTCTCCGCTAAACCCAAAAGCACGCGGCAGAACCTCGCTGCAGAAAGGGTTAGGGCTAATTAGATAATCCCAGGCTTGTGCCTCGCGGTCCATCAAATCTAGGTAACTCTTGGTGAGCTCTCCTTCTGGCAGGTCCTTCACCAACCGCTTGAGCGGGGTTCCGTGCCAGGTCTGCAAGTAGGTCTGCCCTTCGACCTTCTTGAAGTACCAAGGCAGTGCGGAGTTTGCAACCAGATACTCCGATGTGGCTAGCGCCTCAAACCAGGCCTTGGATTCAAACTTGACGCCTACCGAACCGGCTGGAGCCGTTGAAGAGTCGTTGACAGTCCAGAGAAATGTGAGATCCGGGCGAACTTTTTGAAGCTGAAGAAAAATGTCGAGCGGGCTATCGCCAATCACCTTTCCGTTGAAGGCGTCGAACAAAACCGTGCCACGTTTTATGGGCAGCGACCCTGGACGGTATTGAACCTTCTTCAGATAAGCCAAGCCTCGGCGACGAAGTGCCCCGAGAATTCGCCCTGGCGTATAGGCCTTCAGGTTCACTTGGTCACGCGGCTTCGGTCGATGGTCCCGGAAGCTCCGCGTAGATAGCCAACGATGAAACCGAATCCCCACGAAAGGTGCATCGTGGCCAGAGTAAGTGGAACCGGAGCAAGTTTCGAGTAGAAGCCAACTGCAGTGATGGCTGCGACATATGAAAGCAGCGGGATCCAGCCGATAGCCAAACCGAAAGTCGCGAGCACAATTCCAAGGACGAGGGAGATGACCAAAGCCGGCGGAATGAAGTAGCGCAGCGAGGTTCTAGCAAGATCGCGTTTGGTTAGATCGCCTCGCCAAACCCCGGTTGAGTAAAACTGTTTTGCCAAACCGGTCCAACTAGAGCGTGGCCAGTAGGTGACCGAAAGTTCTGGGCTGAACCAGACCAGCGAACCACTGGCTTTAATGCGCTGAGCAAGGTCCCAGTCTTCACCCCGGATGATGCTCTCGTCATAACCGCCAACAAGTTCCAGGGCACTCTTACTAAAGATTCCAAGGTAGGCGCTCTCTGCTTCACCTGCGGTACCACCAACGTGGTACGTGGCTCCACCTAAGCCAAAGCGGCTGGTGTAAGCCCACGCCACCGCACGTTGGAACAAAGTTTTCCCTTTGGCCGCCATTACGCCACCGAGGAGGTCGGCACCGGTTTCGTTAAGAATCTCGATTCCGCGGGCAATGTAGTTGGCGGCTGGCTCGCTGTGTGCGTCGATGCGCACGATGTATTCGTGCTTGGCCTCAGCGATACAAAGATTCATGCCAACCGTGGTTAGCCCGCGAGGGTTTGGAACCAAACGAATGCGCGAATCGGATTTAGCCAGCTTGGCAGCAACCTGATCGGTTCCGTCGGTTGATGGGCCCAGGGCAATTAGAAGTTCGCCGTCGAAGTCTTGAGCCAGAACTGAAGCCACAGCATCGGCTAGGTGGTGCTCTTCATTTAGCACCGGCATGATTACCGAAACCTTAGGCGCTTTGCTTGCCATGGTCTAGTCGATTGTGGTTGAGCCGACGAATTTGTTGTAGGCGTTGATGACCTTTTTCGGGTCGCCGTCCATTCGCAGCTCACCCTTTTCAATCCAGATAACGCGGGTGCAGGTGTCGAGAATCGACTTCATGCTGTGGCTAACCAGGAACACGGTTCCGGCGTTCTGGTGAAGCTCGCGCATGCGTGCCTCGGCACGGTTGCGGAACTCTTGGTCGCCAACAGCAAGAGCTTCGTCGATGATCAGGATGTCGTGATCTTTGGAAGCGGCGATGGCGAAGCGAAGACGAGCCGACATACCCGATGAGTAGGTGCGCATTGGATAGCTAACGAACTCTTCGAGACCGGCGAACGACGCAATCGAATCGACTCGCGAATTAATTTCCTGTTTGTCGAAGCCCATTGCCAAGCCACCGAGCAAAATGTTTTTCTCACCGGATAGATCTGGAAGCAGAACCGCGCCAACACCGAGCAGAGTTGGTCGGGCGAAAGCGTAGATGGCTCCGTCGCTCAGCGGGGTTAGGCCGGCGAGTGCTCGCATGAGCGATGACTTACCGGAACCATTGCTACCGATAATGCCAACCGATTCACCTTCGTAGATGGTGAAAGTGACACCCTTGATGGCGTGCACTTCGCGAACTTCCATCTTTTTGGAAAGTAAGCCCCCGCCACGCAAACCTCTTGTGGCGCGGCGACCGGAAGCCAAAACCTTGTACACAATGTGAGCGTCGTCGACTACAACCACCGGGTTGCGCGTCTCAGCCTGCTTAGTCTTCGCGGCCATAACGCTCCTCCGCACTCCAGAAGAAAATGAGCCCGAGCACTGCCAAGCTGAATGACCAAATGATCACGGCAATCCACTCTTCCACGCGCACCTGGTAGCCCGTCACCAGGTAACCGCGGGCAAGGTTCAGGAAGTCGAAGATCGGGTTGAACTGAATCAACTTGGCCCAGATGCTGTTTGGGTCGCTGAAGATTTTTTCAAGTGAGAAGAAAACACCGCTGACATAGAACATGATTCGGGTGATAAATGGAACCAACTTGTTTAGGTCTTGAACGTGAACGGTCACACGAGCCATGATCATCGCCAAACCGAAGTTGAAGACAAACATTAAGGCGATCAACGGAATCATCATTAGCCAGCCAACGGTGATGCTGCCAAAACCTTGAACCACAATCAGAATCACGGCGAGTACCAGAAGCTGAGGGAAGAGTGCGATTGTTTGCGACATCACAACAGAAAGTGGAAGTAGGACACGTGGGAAGCTCAGACTTCGAACCAAACCGGCACGATTCACAATCGAGCCGGCACCGTTGGTGAAGGATCCCTGAACATAGCTAAATAGAAAAACGCCGGTAAACAAAAAAGGCAGGAAGTTATCCGGCTTACTGGCACCGAGAATCAAACCAAAAATCAAACCGTAGGTTGCGGCTTGAATGGTCGGAAGCAGAATGTTCCACCAGCTGCCCAAACGGCTCTTAGCGTTCGAGGCTTCGTTTCCGTAACTGGCAAGGGTGTAAGCAAAATCGATTCTGGTTAGCGCTTCGCGAACGTAGCGAATCAAACCAGGACGTGCCCCAACTTTCTTCAACCCGTGCGAAAGCGCGTACTCTTCGGTACTCATTTGCTCTCCACTCTGGTCGGTTGGTTCTTCAAGAAGTTTAGTTGTTACTTATTTTGGGCAATGATTTTTGCCAC